>NZ_BAAGWC010000031.1:0-53155 GCF_054780555.1 Hymenobacter daeguensis | reverse complement strand
GCGCGATGCGGGCCCACTGCGCGTCTGTGAGCAGATAATCCATGCCACAAATTAATACCTACTGTTAACACTTCCTAAGTACGTCAAAACCGAATAGCCATCTGCCACCCTTTTTTGTCTGAGCAATAAAAAAGGCCATTTCCGCTCTGGAAATGGCCTTTTCTTGCAAACGTCTGCGGTCTGGACGGGACTCGAACCCGCGACCTCCGCCGTGACAGGGCGGCATTCTAACCAACTGAACTACCAAACCGTTTGCCTTGGTGGAGAAGCCGTGTGCTTTTCCGTTTTGGTGATACAAAGGTAGGGCAAGAAAACTGCGTCCTGCAAGCCTGGAGCAAACATTTCTTCAAAAAAGATGCCATAAATGAGCTTGATGGTTGTTTCTCAGGCTGATTAATTTTTGCGCCGGGCCGCAACGATGGATGTTTTACCTTTGCCATGCGCCTGAACCGCGGCCTCTGCAGGTGCAGCGAGCGGATAAAATCCCGCCCAGACTGCGTCATCCGTTAATTTCGTCTTCCCACTCCCCGTAAACCTAACCGTAGCTCATGCTCCTCGACTTTGAACAACCCATCGCTGCCCTCGAAGGCAAGCTTCTCGAAATGCAGAAACTCGCTGCCGACAGCGACGTGGAAGTAGGCGAAGCGGTGGCGGCGCTGGAAAAGCGCATCAAAGACCTTAAAAAGGAAACCTATGCCAACCTCACGCGCTGGCAGCGCGTGCAGCTCTCGCGTCACCCCGAGCGGCCTTACACGCTGGACTATATAGAAGGCATGGCCGAAAAGTTTGTGGAGCTGCACGGCGACCGCACCGTGGGCGACGACAAGGCCATGGTGGGCGGCTTCGGCGAGATTGACGGGCACACCGTCATGTTCATCGGCCAGCAGAAGGGCCACAACACCAAGCAGCGCCAGTTTCGCAACTTCGGGATGCCCAACCCTGAGGGCTACCGCAAGGCGCTGCGCCTGATGAAGCTGGCCGAGAAATTCAACGTGCCGGTGGTGACGCTGATTGATACGCCCGGCGCGTTTCCGGGCCTGGAGGCCGAGGAGCGGGGGCAGGGCGAGGCCATTGCCCGCAACCTGAAGGAAATGTTTATGCTGAAGGTGCCGGTTATCTGCGTCATCATTGGCGAGGGCGCCAGCGGCGGGGCGCTGGGCATTGCCATTGGCGACCGGGTGCTGATGCTGGAAAATACCTGGTATTCGGTGATTTCGCCGGAATCGTGCAGCAGCATTTTGTGGCGCTCCTGGGATTATAAGGAGCAGGCAGCTGAGGCGCTTAAGCTCACGGCCACCGATATGAAGAATGCGGGCCTGGTGGATGGCATCGTGAAAGAGCCGCTGGGCGGGGCCCACACCGACCCGGAGCGGATGATTGAAACCCTGAAAAACACGCTGCTCAAGACGCTGAAGGAGTTGGCCGCCATTCCGGCAGAGGAGCGCATCTCCCAGCGCATCGACAAGTTCTCGGCAATGGGCGTGGTGGTGGAATAAATTGAATTAATAATGAAGAATGAGGAATGAAGAATTATCTGAGGTCGGCCTCAATTCCTCATTTCTCATTCTTCATTCCTCATTAAAATGAAAATCCATACCCTCGATACCGGCCTGTTCAAGCTTGATGGCGGAGCCATGTTTGGCGTGGTGCCGCGCAGCATGTGGCAGAAGCTGAACCCGCCCGATGCCAACAACATGTGCACCTGGGCCATGCGCTGCCTGCTGATTGAGGACGGCGGCCGGCTGCTGCTCATCGACAACGGCATTGGCGACAAGCAGGACGAGAAGTTTCGGGGCCACTTTTACCTGCACGGCGACGATACGCTGGAAAAATCGCTGCGCAAGCTGGGCTTCACCAGCGCCGACGTTACCGACGTTTTTCTGACGCATCTGCACTTCGACCACTGCGGCGGCTCGGTGCAGCGCCGGCCCGATGGCGTGCTGCAGCTGGCGTTTCCGAACGCGACCTACTGGAGCAACGAGGCGCACTGGGACTGGGCCGTGACGCCCAACCCGCGTGAGAAGGCGAGCTTTTTGAAGGAAAACATTCTGCCGATTCAGGAAAGCGGGCACTTGAAGTTCATCGACCTGCAAAAGGGCGTGCCCGATGCGCTGCCGCAGTTCCGCGAAATCATCGTGGCCGATGGACATACCGAGAAAATGATGGTGCCGGTGATGGACTACAAGGGCCGCACGCTGGCTTTTATGGCCGATTTGCTGCCCAGCGCCGCGCACATTCCGCTGCCCTACGTGATGAGCTACGACGTGCGCCCGCTGTTGACCATGCCCGAGAAGGAGGCCGTGCTGCGCCGGGCGGCTGAGGACAACTGGGTGCTGCTGCTGGAACACGACCCCACCAACGAAGCCTGCACCGTTCAGCTGACGGATAAAGGCATTCGGCTGGACCAAACGCTGCGTTTGGCAGATTTGTGATGTGGTGGCGTAATGGATTGAAGGAATGACCGTATTGTAGGATAAATCTCGGTAAAAACAAACGTGCAGTTTCCTCACCAGCCATCCACTTCGTCACTCCATCACTCCGCCACTCCGCAGCTGGGCCTGGCTTTATCGGGCGGCGGGGCCCGGGGCATTGCGCATCTGGGGGTGCTGGCAGCCCTCGACGAGCTGGGGCTGCCGGTGGCCGAGCTGGCCGGCGTGAGCTCCGGGGCTATTGCCAGCGTGTTTTACGCGGCGGGGTTTTCGCCGCGCGAGATACTGCGGCTGCTGATGGCCACCAACGTGTTTCGGCTCACGCGGCCGGCGTTCAGCCGGTTTGGGCTGCTGCACTTCGATGCGGTGGAGCAGCTGCTGGCCCGGCACCTGGGCAACACGCTCAATTTCGAGGACTTGAGCCGGCCGCTGACGCTGGTGGCTACGGATTTGATGGTGGGGGAGTCGGTGTATTTCAGCACCGGGCCGCTGCTGCCGCCGCTGCTGGCCTCGTCGGCGGTGCCCATTATCTACCGGCCGGTGGAGTACCAGGGGCGGCAGCTGGTAGATGGCGGCCTGCTCAACAACCTGCCCGTGGAGCCGCTGCTGGGCCGGCCGGGCCTGCGCGTGGTGGGCGTGCACTGCAACCCCATCAATCCGGAAGCCCGCATTCCCACCTTCCGCCGCCTGATTGAGCGAACCTTGCACCTGGCCATCAATGCCAATACGCCGGCTCGCAAAGCCCAGTGCGACCTGCTGCTGGAGCCGCCCGAGCTGCGCCACTACCGCCCGCTGGGCTACAAGCGCGGGCCGGAGCTGTTCGATATCGGCTACCGCTATGCCATGAGCCAGGCGGCGGCCCTGGCGGCCCTGCTGTGAGGGTGCGCTGGCGGTTTGTAGGCCGTTGGCCGTGCTGTCTGGGCCGGGCCGTGGTTTCGGAATTATTTCAAATGCCTAGTTTTGCCAGCTGATTCATTTCCCACCGGATTTTTGGCCCGCCGGTGGCCGCGAACTTACCTCACAACCCAATTGATGACTGCCCGCGAAAAATCTCCCTTCTGGTATGCCATGGCGCAGCTCGTTTTTAAGGTAGCCGGCTGGCACCTGGGCGAGATTCACAACCCGGAAATCAAGAAGAGCATGCTGATTGCGGCCCCGCACACCAGCAACTGGGACATCATCATTGCCCGCGCGGCCTTCTACCTGATGGGCGTGCCGGTACGCTTCACCGTGAAAAAAGAGTGGACCGAGCACTGGGCGCTGGGCTGGCTGGTGAAGGCCATTGGCGCCCTGCCCGTGGACCGCAGCCGCAACAACAGCCTTGTCGATGGCATGGTCAAGCTCTTCAACGAGCACGACGAGCTGGTGATTATGATTACGCCGGAAGGCACCCGGGCTTACCAGCCGCGCTGGCGTAAGGGCTATTACTACGCCGCGCTGGGCGCTCATGTGCCCATTCGGCTGGGCTACCTGGATTACGCGAAAAAAGAAGCCGGTATTGGCGAAGCCGTGTGGCCGACCGGCGACTACGAGGCCGACGAAGCCAGAATCAAGGCCTTCTACCGCACAAAATCAGGCCGCTTTCCGGACCAGGGGGTGCGGTAGCCAGTTCTGGAAAGCGCGTAAAAAAAACGCCATGCGGAGCGGAGCCCAGGCATGGCGTTTTTCATGTTTCGGCCAGGCCGTGCTACCCCGGGCCGTGCTGGCCGTGCAGCACTAGCCGGAACGTAGTGCCTTCGTGCTCCTGGCTCTCGACGGCCACGCTGCCGCCGTGGCCCTGCACCAGCCGGTTGACCAGAAACAGGCCAACGCCGGTGCCCTCGCTCACTTGCGGGTGGAAGCGCCGGAACAGGTGAAACAGCTCGTTGCCGTACCGGTTCAGGTTCATGCCCAAGCCGTTATCGGTAACTTCCAGCGTGGGCAAGCCATCGGCTTCGTAGCTGCGCACGCGCACCTGAGGAGCCCGGGCGGGGTCGCGGTACTTGAGGGCATTGCTGAGCAGGTTGAGCAGCACCGTGCGCAGATTGCTGCGCACGTAGGTCAGACTGGGAAGGGCCGTGAAATCGGTTTCGAGCGTGGCTTCGGTGGCAAGAAGCTGCGGCTGCAGGGCCTGGAGCACGTCGGCGGCTACGTCGGCGAAGGCAACGGACTCGGTGAATTGCTCGCCATGGCTGCGCTGCTCCTGCACCACGGCGGCCAGGTCGGTGATGGTGGTGGACAGGCTTTGGAGCGAATCATCAATCAGGCGCAGCACCACGGCCTCCTCGGGGTCGTGGAAGGTGGCGGTGCGGCGCAGCTCCTCAAACAGGCCGTTGAGGTTGTTTACCGGCTGGCGCAGGTCGTGGCTGGCGGCGTATACAAAATTGTCGAGGTCCTGGTTGGTGCGGGCCAGCTGTTGGTTGCGGGCAATGATGGCCGCGTTGGCACTGCTGAGCTGGTCGTTTTTATCGTGCAGTTCCTCCCGAATGGCAGTGAGCTCGGCCAGCGAGTCGCGCAGCTGGCGGTTCACGGTTTGCAATTCGGTGTGGTAGCGGGCCACGTATTGCCGCCACTCGTTTTTCTCGATGGCATGGGCCACGGTTTTGGTCAGCAGCTCGCGGTCAAATGCCTGCTTCACCAGATAGTCGAGGGCGCCGCTGTTGAGGGCGCGCACGGCCAGGGTTTCGCTGCCGCCACCGGTTATCATCACCACGCACAGCGAATCGGGCGGGGCTATTTTCTGCAGGCTGGCCAGCATGTCCAGGCCGTCGGTATCGGGCAGGTTGTAGTCGAGCAGCACACAGTCGGGCTGCCATTCCCGGAACCTGGCCAAGCCCTCCTCTCCCGAAGAAGCGTCGGCAATTTCTACGCGCATGGTAGCCATTCCCTGGCCCAGGTAGCGGCGATATAGCATCCGGTCCTCCGGATTGTCGTCGATAAGCAGTATTCTCTTCACTCGCGGCGGGCTAGCTGGCAGCAGGCAGCTCCGACGCACCCAGCCAATAGCTGGTCAGAAGCCCTACTTTTTCTTCCAGTGCGCTGTAAGCAATCGGCTTGGTGAGGTAGCTGTTGGCCCCGAGGCGGTAGCATTCCTCAATGTCGCGGGCATTGGAGGAGGAGGTAAATACAATAACCGGAATAGAGTTCAGCGCCACGTCCTGCTTGAGCACGCCAAGCACGTCGCGGCCGTCCAGGCCGGGCATGTTCAGGTCGAGCAGCACAAAGGCCGGCAGCTGGCTGGGCCAGTTGGGGTGCTTGCCGTGGCCCTGCAAATACTCCAGGGCCTGCTCCCCGTCTTCGCAGCGCAGCACGGGGTTGGTCACCGCGCTTTTGCGAAGCGCCCGGCTCAGGGCCGTGAAGTCTTCGAGGCTGTCTTCCACCACGAGGATGGGGGTTTGGGATGCAGAGTTCATCTAGAGGTGCTTGGAAAGCGAAAAATAAAACGTGGAGCCTTGGCCAACAACGGAGTCTACCCAGAGTTCACCGCCGTGGCGTTCTACCATTTTTTTGGCAATGGACAAGCCTGCGCCGGTGCCACCGCCATACTTCTCCTGCGAGTGCAGGCGCTTGAATATTTTGAAGATATTGTCGTGGTGTTTGGCCGCGATTCCGATGCCGTTGTCTTGTACGTAGAAAACGTAAAAATCGGTGGGATTTCCGGTGCCTTTTGGTCCGCGCACGGTGGCCGGGGCCATCCCGATGGTGATGCGCTTTTTCTCGCGGTCGTTGTAGCGCATGGCGTTAGTGAGCAGGTTGTTGAACACTTCGCGCAGGCGCACCCTGTCAACGCGCAATGTGGGCAGGGGGGCGGGCACCGCAATGGTGGTGTGCGTCTGCTCGATGCGGGGCGAAAGCAGGTCCAGCACGTCGGCCAGGTCCTCGTTCAGGTCAGCCGTCTCAACCGATAAATCGAGGCGGCTCACGCGCGAGAGCTGCAGCAGCGACTCAATGAGCGCCTCCATGCGCTGGCTGAGGCGCACCAGGGTCTGGAGCTTGCTCACGCCGTCGGCATCGAGCTTGTCGGCGTAGTCTTCGAGCAGGAACAGCGAGTAGTTGTGGATGCCCCGCAGCGGCTCCTTCAAATCGTGGGAGGCTACGTAGGCAAAAGAATCCAGCTCGTCGTTGCTGCGCTCCAGCTCGGCGTTGAGGGTGGCCAGGTTGGTGGCGCGGGCCTGCAGCTCGTTGAAAATCTTCAGCCGGACGTCCGAAATAAACAGGCGGATTTCCCGGGCCGCTTCAATTTCGATGGGCTGCCAGGGCGCGGCGGTGTCTTCCACTGTCTGCTTCCAGGCCTCAAACGACTGCCGGGGCGAGAGAAAAATCTCGCCGTCCACGGTGGTCTGGTTTTTCTCGTGGCGGCCGGCCCAGGTCACCGTCTGAATCACTTCGGGCCGGAACCAGATGATGTACTCGCCGGGGTCCTGGGCCAGGGCAATGGCCAGAATGCCGCTCGCCGTGGCCCGGATAACGCGCCCCGCCGGGTTGATATTGGCGTAGGAATCGGTGTAGAACACGTCCTGGCGGGTGTTGGCCCGCAGCCATTCCACCAGCTCGGCAATCTGGTCCTTTTTGGGCGTGTGGCCCAGGGTAATGGTTTCGCCCTCAAAGCAAATGGCCGCGCCGCCGCACGCAAATATGTCGAGCAGGGTGGGCGAGAAGCGGTACAGGCCATCGATGAAGTTGGCCTGGGTGCTCACCAGCTCAAACAGGCGCGTCTGCGTTTGGGTGATATGCTGCTGGTAGGCCAGCTCGTCGTGCTGCTGCTTGGTTTTGAGCAGCGCCGACATGGTTTTGCCCAGAAACTGGCACAGGTCGCGCAGCTCGTAGCTCACCAGGCGCGGGCTTTCGTGGTGGCAGGTTATCATCCCCCACAGCCTTCCATCCTCAATGAGTGAGATGGTCATGGTGGCCTGCGACCCCAGGTTTTGCAGGTACTGAATGTGGATGGGCGACACGCTGCGCAGCACGGCATAAGTCATGTCGGGCGGGCGCGTGGTGCCCGGCCGGTGGGCCGGCAGCAGCGGCGTGGGCACGTAGGCCGCATCGGGAATGAAGCGCAGCCAGTTTTTGAGGTACATGGCGCGGGCCTGCTTCGGAATATCGGTGGCCGGGTAGCGCATGCCCAGCCAGGGCGGCAGGTCCTCGCGCACACTTTCGGCAATGACTTCGCCGCTGTCGTCGGGCGCGAAGCGGTACACCGCCACGCGGTCGAACCCGGTGAGGGTGCGCACCTGCTCCACGGCGGCCTGGCACATGGCCAGGGTCGTGTCGGCGGCCAGCAGCTGGCCCAGCGTCAGGTTGAGGGCGGGCAGGTCGAAGGAGCTGGTGTCGTTGTCAGCCACGGGCTCGCCTTCCACCCACAGCAGGCCATCGTAGCGGTGCAGAATGAGCTTGTAGTACGGCCGGTTGAGCACGCGGCCCAGGCGAATGCCCAGCAGCCGGCTTTGCTCAGTGAGCGTGGGCCAGATGCGCTCCACTTCGAGCAGCTGCTCGGGCTCCAGCAGCTGGCCCAGCCCGCCGCCAATGAGCTCCTCGGGGGTGAGGGCCAGCAGGGCTTTGGTGTTGGCGCTGGCCTGCACCACGCGCCGGGTTTCCTCATCAAGGCACAGCAGAAAGCCGTAGGGCTGAATTAAGCCCGGAATATGAATGGGTTCCCGGTCGCAGTTGTTGAGGTCGATGGGTTTTCCAACGAGGCTTTCGTCGGAAAAGCTTACGGCTGATTTAGCCATGCGGAGAGGGTTTGAAACGTAAGAATGGCCGAGGCCACGATGGCGGCCTGGTCCGCGTCCGTAGCCGCTTCGCCCAGCAGCTGGCAGAAGCTTTTCCAGAGCGGCCCGGTGCGCTCGGCGCGGCCCGTAAAAAAGGCATGGGCCGAGATGCCCGCCTTGTCGAGTTGGCGGGCAATGACCTGCCCGCCCAGCGTCGAGCCTTCCATGACGTACATGGCGCCCAGCAGCTGCGCCCGGGTGCCGAGCGGGGGCATGGTATTGCACAGTGGCGGCTCGGCCGGAAAGCCCAGGTGGGCCAGGTCTTCCAGGATAAGTGGAGCGCGGTAGCGTTGTGCCAGTTGCCAGGCCGGGCCGAAGCCGGCCGCATGCAGGCGCAGGGCCACTTCGTAGGGCTGCATAAACCCGTACATGCGGGCCAGAAACTGAGCGGTTTCGGCTTGCGTCACCGTACCCGCCGTCAAGGCCGTGTTGAAGGCATTGGCTTCAACAGCATCATGATACGGCCTGGTTTCCAAGCGCAGGCGGGGCAAGAGGGGTTGGCTTTCCGCAGAAAGCGCCATGAGTTGTTCGGAGGGATTCAAGCTGCTAAAATAAGGCCGTCGGCGTAATTGGTGGCTTTGGGCTTAGTCCTGCGTCAGGGCGTAGCTCACCAGGTTGGCCCCCATGCGCAGGGCCTCTTCGTGCACGGCGGGCGAGTCTTCGGGGTAGGTGCCCACGTCTTCCCAGCCGTTGCCGAGGTCGCACTCATACGAGTAGAAACACACCAGCCGGCCTTTGTAGAGCAGGCCGAAGCCCTGAGCGCGCTTGCCGTCGTGCTCGTGCACCTTGGGCAGGCCCTTCGGAAACTGGTATTTCTGGTGGTAGATGGGATGCGAGTACGGCAGCTCCACAAATTCCAGCTCGGGAAATACCTTTTTCATCTCGGGCCGAATGAATTTGTCGAGCCCGTAATTGTCATCGATGTGCAGAAAGCCGCCGCCAATGAGGTATTGGCGCAGGTTTTTGGCCTCGGCGGCGCTGAAGCTCACGTTGCCATGCCCGGTCATGTGCACAAACGGGTAGGTGAGCAGCTCGGGTGCATCCAGCTCCACCGTAGCTTCGTCGGGGGCAATGTTGGCATGCAGGGCCTGGTTGCAGAAGCGGATGAGGTTGGGCAGCGAGGTTTTGTTGGCGTACCAGTCGCCGCCGCCGCCGTAGTGCAGCTTGGCAATGCGGAAGCTGGGCGCAGGCGGCGCGGCAGCTGTGAGGGTAAGCAGCAGCGACAGGGTGAGCAGCAGGGATTTAAACATCAACGAAAGCTAGCGGAGGAATACGGGTTCGAAAACGGTTTGCAGGGAATTGTAGTTCTTGGGATTGAAACTACTGATTTTCTTCTGCCCGTCAGAAAGTCCCATGAGCAACAAGCGGAAAGAGCTCACGCTGGCTTGAAATGATGCAGGGCGAAAAAGGAAATAGCTTTCGACCGGAATCCATTGCTGCTTTGAAGTATGCCACAGGAAAAGCGGCGTCGATTCCTGCAAAGCAGCGGCTTGACAAACGCGCAGCAGGGCTAAGAAACAGCGGGGCAGTTTCGGCGAAAGGACATCCCGCCGCGAGTGCACCCCGGCACGCCACTGGTAACTTTTTCCCTGCCTGTTTAGTAAGCTTAGCCATCGTTGCCAGCGCTGGGCGTTGGTTCACCTCCGCCAAACCCGACTATGAACAAGACAGCAGTGGCCCTTGCGGCAGCGTGTGTGTTGAGCAGTGGCACCGTCCGGGCACAAATGAAAGTTGCCCAATACGCCGTGGGGGAGCCCGGCACCGTGGCCTATGAGAAGCTCAGCTTCTGGGCCGATAAGGGCAAGCGCACCGACGTGTACTACGCCTACGGCAAAGACCAGAAGGAAGTGAAGCTCAAGTACGTGGGCAAGAAAAACGTGGGCGGCGCCGCGGGATTTGTGGTGCGGTTTCCCAACAACCACACGATGACCGTAGCGCCAAGCGGCACGGCGCTGAAAGTAACCGACGCCACCGAGGCCCCCAAGCTCTTTGTCTGGCAATACGAAGGCCCGGTAAACGGCGTGGGTACGTATTGCCGGGAGTGCGCCGAGAACGAGAAGGAAGCGCTGCAATTCCTGCAAACCTACTACCTGAAATAAGGCCGCCAGGCCAGGCTTCGGCCGCCAATGCCCGCCAGCGGCACGGCGGCGGGCCGCCCCTTTGCCGCACCCAGCCACGCCATGACCAACGAAGAAACTGCCGTCAAAGCCACCTATTTCAGCATCGCCGGCAATGCCAGCCTGGCTTTGCTGAAAGGCGCGGCCGGTTATTTTGGCAACTCCTACGCGCTGATAGCCGATGCCATTGAATCGACGGCCGACATATTCTCGTCGTTTCTGGTGCTGCTGGGAATTAAATACGCGCACCGGCCGGCCGATAAAAACCATCCCTACGGCCACGGCCGCATCGAGCCGCTGGTGACGTTTCTGGTGGTGGGATTTCTGATTACGTCGGCCACCATTATTGCCTACGAAAGCATTCAGAACATTGGCACGCCGCACGCGCTGCCCCGCGCCTGGACGCTGCTGGTGCTGGGTGGCATCATCATCTGGAAGGAAATTTCGTTTCGCACGGTGATGAAAAAGGCGGAGGCAACCAATTCGTCCTCGCTGAAAGCCGACGCCTGGCACCACCGCAGCGACGCCATCACGTCGGTGGCGGCATTCATCGGGATTTCCGTTGCGCTGTTTTTGGGCAAAGGCTACGAGTCGGCCGACGACTGGGCGGCGCTATTTGCGTCCGGCTTTATCCTCTACAACAGCTACCAGATTTTCCGGCCCGCGCTGGGTGAGATTCTGGATGAGCACATGTACGATGATTTGGTGGCGGAAATCCGGACCGTGGCGCAGCAGGTGGATGGGGTCCTTGGAACCGAAAAATGCCTCGTTCGCAAAACCGGCATGCAGTACCAGGTCGATTTACACGCCAGCGTGAGCGGTGACATGACCGTGCGCCAGGGCCACGAAATAGCCCACCGGCTGAAGGACACGCTGCAACGGGAAATCCCCCGGCTAGGCAACGTGCTGATTCACGTTGAGCCGCAGGAATGATGGCGCCGGAGCGTTTATGCGCGCGCAGTTTCCCGCGCAATCTGAGCCGTGAACACGGCTGCCAGCGCTGCCGTTTCCGTGCGCAGCCGTGAACGACCCAGCGTCACCGGCCGGATGCCTTTTTCCAGGGCCAGCGCAATCTCCTGCGGCGTAAAATCGCCCTCCGGCCCGATGAGCACGCAGCAGCCCGGCCCTGCGCCGGCCACTTGCGCCAGTGCCGTGCGCTCGCCTTCTTCCAGATGCGCGATGAATGTGGTTGCCGGCGAAACGGCGGCCACGAAAGCGCTAAAATCCGTCAGCTCATCCAGCTGCGGCAGCCACGCCTGGCCCGACTGCTTGAGCGCGCTGATGGCAATTTTCTCCAGCCGCTCCAGCTTCAGCTCGCGGCGCTCGGAGCGGGCGCAGCGCAGGAAGCTGATGCGCTCGACGCCCACCTCCACGGCCTTTTCCACGAACCACTCCATGCGGTCGAGGTTTTTGGTAGGCGCCACCGCCACGTGGGTAAACCAGGGGCGGGGCGCCACGGCCTCGTGGTGGCTGATGCGCAGCTGGCAGCGCTTGGGGTTGGCCTCGGCAATTTCGGCGCGGTAGTGGCCGCCCCGGCCATCAAGCAGCGCCACGGCATCGCCCGTACTCAGGCGCAGCACGCGCACGGCGTGCTTGCTCTCTTCTTCGGAAAGCTGGTAGGTGGCGGCAGTGGGCGTGAGGTCGGGCGCGAAGCAGGTGAGCATGAGGCAAAGTTCGGAGGCAAATCAGCACCATAATACCTCTTAGAAGGCCGGTCTTTGTGGGCCGCCGGTTCTAACAGAGTCAATACGGAAATAAGCTGCAGTAGCTACGTTTAGAGGGTGCCCAGGTCCTGGTTGAATATCATATCCTCGCACTAACACATAGCGTGGAACTACTCCTACAATGGGCGTAACAGTGAGCACGCCGTGATGACCTGACGCGGCAGCGTATATGGGCAAGCGTGCATCGCATTGGCGTGCCCATTTGGGAGCATCTACCAGTACTTCTTGCCACGCCCGAATGACCGGGGCCATGGTCATGACCAAAAGTAACATCACCAATACATAGCTGATTTTTGCTAAACGATGCTGAACAGGTGGAAATGATTCTGTAGGCAGTGCGGCCCAACATGCCATGCACCAGCCAATCAGTAGCCACCAAAGCAAGAAATTAATTGCACGGGCCAGCAGTGGAGGTCCACCTATTGTTGTGAGCATAAGTGTAATTCCACTGACCAAGCCAATCAGTAGTACAGTTATTCCGATTGGTAAAGGCAGCCTTAATCCCGCTGGCTGGTGCTGACGCAATAAGCCTTGCTGGCTGGCAAACAAAATGGGAACGGCTAAAAGCAGAAGAGCCGTTGGTTGCCATAAAACGAGGCGCAGACTTTTTCCTATTGCTACCAATAAGGTGGTAAAGTGGATAGGCACCCGGGATGTGGAAGCGGAAAGACGAACGTAATTCCCAGGAGCTGCAACATGAATCCCGGTCGTGAGGCCAAGGATTATCAACAACACTCCCCAGATAATTAAGCTATTCAATTGCCGGCGATGCATGCTCAAACCAATAGCCAACATCAGAAAAAGGGCAAGGAGGATGATACCCAACTCACTCGAGCCCCCAACGATGGATGTACCCAGTCCTGACAAACTCAGCCACGCTTTTCGTGTGGTTCCTATAGTTTGGTGCGCCCTGGCTACCGCTACAGGTATGATTATTAAAAGCAGCATCGGTATCTGATGCACTACCTGCCCAGAAAACCAATAGAGACTAGAATGGATGTCAGGTATTGCTGCAATATATACCAATAGTAGAAGGCAGGTTATCCAGCCAGCCTGACTGCGACTCATATTCCCGGAAGTTAGTCGCCGTAGTCCAAAAAAGATGGTAGCGGCAGTCGCTAGTTCGAAGAGTAATGCAGTGATTTTCACGCCATGCCACCAGCCATAGGTAAGCGGGTTAGCGGCGGAAAGTAAGAACATTGAAACAAAGCGCCCTCCCGCATCATGAAAAAACAGGTTGTATTGCGTTTGCCAAATTCCAGTCTGACGGGAACTAGCGGCAATTAAAAGGTCGTCCCAATAGGGTTGATTATAAAAACACAGAATAATAAATGGTAGAAGCGCGATTATAAGTGCGACGCGTAGAAGCAGGGAATATAATTTAGGAATCATTAAATCTTTGTTTACAACAAAGATACATTGATGGGTAGTAGGCACAGCAAAAGCCCCGCCAGCTGCAACTGGCGGGGCTTTTCAATGGTGAGTGAACTGCGCTGAGGCTTACGCCTCGACGGCTACGCGGGGAGCGCCGGCCATGATTTCCTCATTGGCAAACTCGGCGTACTTCTTAAAGTTTTCGACGAACTTATCGGCCAGGGAGTTGGCGGTGTGGTCGTAAGCGTCTTTGTCGGCCCAGGTATTGCGCGGGTCCAGAATTTCGGAGGGCACGCCGGGTACCGCGCCGGGCACTTCCATGCCAAAAATGGGGTGCTTGGTGAACTTCACCTCGTCGAGCTGCCCGTTGAGGGCGGCCGTAATCATGGCACGGGTATAGGGCAGCTTCATGCGGTGGCCGGTGCCGTAGCTGCCGCCCGTCCAGCCCGTGTTGATGAGCCACACGTTGATGTCCGGATTCTCGTCCATTTTCTGGCCCAGCATCTCGGCGTATTTGGTGGGGTGCAGCGGTAGGAACACCGCGCCGAAGCAGGCCGAGAACGTGGTTTGCGGCTCGGTTACGCCCATTTCCGTGCCCGCCACCTTGGCCGTGTAGCCGCTCATGAACAGGTACATGGCGTGCGACTTATCGAGCTTGCTGATGGGCGGAATCACGCCGAAGGCATCGGCCGTGAGGAAGAAAATATTCTTCGGCGCTTTGGCAACGCCGGGCTCGATGGCGTTGGGAATGAAGTTGATGGGGTAGGCGGTGCGGGTATTTTCGGTCACCGACTTGTTGGCGTAGTCCACGGTGTGGGTGCCGGGCACGAAGCGCGTGTTCTCCACGATGGAGCCGAAGCGGATGGCATCCCAGATTTCGGGCTCCTTCTCCTTGCTCAGGTCAATCACCTTGGCGTAGCAGCCGCCCTCAAAGTTGAAGATATTGCCTTCGGGCGTCCAGCCGTGCTCGTCGTCGCCGATGAGGCCGCGGTTCGGGTCGGCCGAGAGGGTGGTTTTGCCGGTGCCCGACAGGCCGAAGAAAATGGCCGTGTCGCCCTGCTTGCCCACGTTGGCCGAGCAGTGCATGGGCAGCGTATCGTGCTCATGGGGCAACAGGTAGTTCAGCACCCCGAAAATGCCTTTTTTCATCTCGCCGGCGTAGCCCGTGCCGCCAATCAGAATCATCTTTTTGGTGAAGTTGATGATGGCAAAGTTGGGCTGGCGGGTGCCGTCCACGGCCGGGTCGGCCTCGAAGCCGGGCGCGCAGATGATGCTGAAATCGGGCGTCCAGCTGGTATCGGCACCTTCAGCGGGGCGCAGAAACATGTTGTAGCAGAACAGGTTGTGCCAGGCCTGCTCGTTCACCACGCGCAGCTTGAGCTGGTAGTCGGGGTTGGCCCCGGCGTAGGCTTCGCGCACGTAGATTTCCTTATCGGCCAGGTAAGCCACCATTTTCTGGTGCAGCTGGTCAAATTTGTCGGGGGCGAAGGGAATATTGATGTCGCCCCACCACACGCTGTTTTCGGTGTTGGCGTCGCGCACCACAAACCGGTCTTTGGGCGAGCGGCCGGTAAATTTGCCGGTGTCGGCCATCAGGGCGCCGGTATCGGTGAGTGTGCCTTCCTGCTTGCGCAGGGCGTGTTCGACGAGCTCGGCGGGGGTGAGGTTGAGGTGAACGGTAGCCGTTTCGCTGAAGCCCAATGGCTGCAAACGATTGCGGGTTTCGGCGGCAAGTTGGGAGTCTTTTTGCATGGCCCTGAAAGTGTTGGGTGGGAATTCTCGTGACTTCTGCTGCAAAGGTACAGGCGCCGCAAACGTTACCAGTGAAACAATTTGTTTTTTTAGCAGGACAAATCGAACCATGAATGGTTGATTTGTGCCTACCGCTGCGAATAGGGCGCCTGAGAAGCCGCCAGGGTGGGAATAATGCAACGCCTGCTTATCTTTAGGTTTGGTTTGTCCCGGTCTTTCGCACCTTTGTCCATGCGCACCGATATTGCCCGCTACAACGGAATCTACGGCGACAGCCGGGCCCAGATTTCGCACGACTACCTGCAAAGTCAGCTCATCGTGCCCCGCCAGCGCCTCACCGACTGGGGCCTGAAGCCACACCTGCACGAAAACCTGTTCCAGCTGTTTTTTCTGGAAAGCGGCCGGGCGGCCTTCGAAGCCACCGAACTGGTGGAGCTGCGCACACCCTGCCTGGTCATCATTCCGGCCAATACCGTGCACGGCTTCACCTTCAGCCCGCAGGTGAAAGGGCGCACGCTCACGCTCTCGGAGGCGCTGCTCGACACCATTCTGCAGGCCACGCCCGGCGTGCTGGTCGAGCTGAACACAGTGCATATTCTGTCGGATTTCAACGCCGAAGTCAGCTTTGCCGATTTGCTGGCGCTGGAGCAGCAGCTGCACGAGGAAATCTATTCGGAGCTGCCGGGCAAGCAGCTGGCTATCAATGGCTATTTTAAGCTGCTGTTTGTGAAGATATTCCGGCTGCTGCACCACAACCGCCGCAAAGAGGAAAGCCCCAACCGCGCCCTGCACTACTTCCGCGAGTTCCAGAAAGCCATTGCCAAGACGGCGCCCTTCGAGAAGAAAATTTCGGATTTCGCCCAGGAATTAAAAATTACACCCGTGCACCTCAACCGCATCTGCCAGGCAGTGAAGGGTAAAACGGCCCAGCAGATTGTGCAGGCGCACACCATCCGCAAGGCCCACAACTACCTCTTATATACCTCGCTCTCGGTGGCTGAAATTGCCTACGAGCTGCAGTTTGTGGACCCCGGCTACTTCACGCGGTTCTTCCGCAAGCAAACCGGCATGGCCCCGGGCGCCTACCGGGCGAAGGCGTACCGGAACGATACGAAAGCTGGCTAGGAGCGCGCTACGGCGCGTTTAGCCAGTGGGGCGGGAGCGGAATGGATTGATTATCACAGATAATGTACCATGACGCAATGCGTCGTGGTGCGTTCCCGACAGCGGCCCAATGCAGGCCCTTGCCCGGCCGTGAAGCTTCACAATGCCGAAACTTTCCTAGATTTACCGTGCCCGCATTGCACTGCTTGCGCAACGGGCCTGGGTTTCGCCTCTCTCAACTCATTTTCTCACCCTAGTTTCCCTTATGCAAACTATTTCTGCTCCCACCGAGCAATCCACCAGCCATCCGCGCGGGCTGTACCTGCTGTTCGCCACCGAAATGTGGGAGCGGTTCAGCTACTACGGCATGCGTGCCGTGCTGGTGCTGTTCCTCACCAAGGCCATGATGATGGACAAGGCCTTCGCATCCAAGTTCTACGGCGGCTACACCAGCCTGGTGTACCTCACGCCGCTTATCGGGGGCTTCATATCGGACCGGTATTGGGGCAACCGGCGCTCCATTCTCACCGGTGGGTTGCTGATGGCGCTGGGCCAGTTCACGCTGTTCTTCTCAGCCTCCAACTACGGCTCGGCCGATACCCATGCCTTCAGCCACTGGATGCTATACCTGGGCCTGGGCGTGATGATTGTGGGCAACGGCTTCTTTAAGCCCAATATTTCCTCGATGGTGGGCTCGCTCTACAGCCCGGCCGACAAGCGCAAAGACGCGGCCTACACCATCTTCTACATGGGCATCAACCTGGGCTCGTTCATCGGCAACACCATCACCAGCCTCATCGGCGACACTGGTAACCCGGCCGACTTCCGTTGGGCCTTCCTGGCCTGCGGCATTGCCATGCTGCTGGGCACGGTCATTTTCAACTGGGGCAAGGGCAAATACCTGCATACGCCCGACGGCGTGCAGGTGGGCGAAACGCCCGTGGAGTCGGGCGGGGTGATGGGTATTTATGCCCTGCTGCCGGTGCTGCTGGCCATCATCCTGGGCATTCTGTGGCTCGATTCGGCCAAGTTTCCCACCATTGCACCGCTGCTCGGCGTAGCCGTGGTGGGCATTGCTTACATGATTTTTAGCGATAAATCCCTGAGCGGAGCCGACATCAAGGGCATCATGGTGATTTTCATCGTGTCATTCTTCGTGGTGTTTTTCTGGGCGGCGTTCGAACAGGCTCCGGCCTCGCTTACCTTCTTTGCCGATGAGCAGATGAACCGAACCATTTTCGGTTTCACGCTGCCGGCCAGTATTTTTCAGAACCTTAACGCCATCTTCGTGGTGGTAGGTGCGCCCATCATGGCTGCCGTCTGGACGGCCCTGGGCCGCCGTGGTGCCGAGCCGCCGTCCCCTCTCAAAATGGCCATTGGCCTGGCCATGCTGGCCGCCGGCTACCTCGTGATGTGCTTCGGCGTACACAACCTGCAGCCCGGCGTGAAGGTGAGCATGTTCTTCCTGGTGGCGCTGTATTTCCTGCACTCGGTGGGTGAGCTTTGCCTGTCGCCCATCGGCCTGTCGCTGGTAAACAAGCTGGCCCCCGCCAAATTTGCCTCGCTGCTGATGGCCGTGTGGTTCCTGGCCAACGCCGCTGCCAACTACCTCGCTGGCTACATGAGCAGCCTGTATCCCGACCCCAAATCGACGGCCCCCGCGCCGGTACTGCTGGGCTTCCACATCACCAATCTCTACGATTTCTTCATGGTATTCGTGGTTTCGGCGGCGGCCGCTGCGGTTATTCTGTTCCTCATCAGCGGCAAGCTGGCCAAGATGATGGACGCCCGCAACTACCCCGCACCAATGGCCATCGAGCAGCCCTAACGAATCGGTTTTCTCCCATTAAAAAAGCCCCGCTGGTACTGCCAGCGGGGCTCTTTTATGCAGTGCAGTCGGCACTACTCCCGCACCAGGCGCAAGATGCTGGCGGCACCTGCGTTGCTCAGTATTTCAAGCAGGTAGGTTCCGGCGGGCAGGCCGTCGAGCACGGGGATGGGCTCGTTGGTGCGGGCCGGGGCCGAAGCTACGACGCGGCCCAGCACGTCGCGCACGGTTAGGCGCAGGGCTTCGTGGCGGCCATCGAGGGCCATCAGCACGGTGGCGGTGGCGGTGCTGCCGGGGTTGGGCACAATGGCCAAACCGGCTGCGGCGGCCGAAAGGCGGCTGGCCAGCAGCGTGCTTTCGGTGGAGTAGTCGGCGGCATTTGGCGTACCAAACAGGCGGCTGTTATAGTACAGGTCGAGCACAGGCTGGGCCGAGCCACTGCGGAAAAACAGGTCGGTGAAGTAAGTCCGCGTCTGGCCCTGCGTGAGGCCCAGGGCGGCGAGTAGCAGTGCCGGAGCCGGGGCGCCGTTCAGGTACATACTGTCTTGCTGCACAATGCGCTCGCGCACCTGCAGCACCGCCAGCGGTGCCGAGCCGGTGCTGCTGCCAGCCACCGGCACGCGCGCCGTGCCCCACCCAGCCACCGAATCGACCTGCACAATGCGCTGGACAATGCGGAACGGGGCCCGGGTCAGGCCCAGCGCCGCCACCGTAAGGATACCGGTGGTGCCGAAGCGCAGGTTGCCGATTTCGCGGCTGCCAGCGGTGAGCGGCAATGGAATGTCGCGGTAGGGCGTGCCGCTGGCCGTGGTGAAGGGAATGGTCTGGCGACTCACCACCACTGAGTCGGTAGAGTTGCCGGTGAGCAATCCCAGCGAGGTAGCCTGCCGCAAAATGGTGCGGCCCAGGCCCAGGCGGCCGGTGCTGTTTAACTGGTAGTAGGAGGTGAAATTGTAGCTGAAGCTGCCCAGGGCAGCCGTACGGGCGCGGGCCCACTGCGCGGTGGCGAAGGGGCTGCCGCTCGGCACCGGCAGGTAGGCAATGGTGTAGGGCGCGCCGGCTGCAGTGAGGGTGCGGTAGTCCCAGGTTTGGCTGGCCCCGGTGGGGGTAGCGGTCATGCCGGCCGGCAGGTTGGCATCCTGGTAGCGCTCCACGGTGCCGACGGCGGCCGGAAAATTGCTCTGCGTGAGCGTAATGGGCGTTTGGGCCAGGGCCGCCAGCGGGCCAATGCCCAGGATGAAAGCGGGGAAGAGTCGATGTTTTTTCATGGACTGAGGAATTGCAGATAACGGAAGCTGATGAAGAGGGCTGAAGCGTAAGGCGATGCAAATTTTCCGGCTCTACAGGCCAGGCTGCAAGCGGGGGCTGTACCGCATTTGGGGAGGGGCAATACCCGCAAATGCGGTACAGCCCCCGCTTGGATGGGAAGGACGAGCCAGGGGAATTTTGCGGGCAGTTGCAGTCCTGCTGTCGTTTTCTGCATCTTTAATCGCCTCTATGCTCACTTTTACTGTTCGGCTTTTTAGCCGCTTCCTGCTTGCCGGCAGCCTGCTTATGGCCGCCCAGGCGCACGCCCAAGCCCCTGCCAACGACGACTGCGCCGGAGCCATCGTCCTGCCGGTAGCCCCGGTTGGCAGCGGCTGCACCCCATTCACGGCCTCCAACGCCAACGCCACGGACACGCCCGGCCTGGCCGACCCCACCTGCGCGGCCTACTACCAGGGCGGCGACGTGTGGTACACCCTCACCGTGCCCGCGTCCGGCAACCTGCAGATAACCAGCAGCGCGGTGGCCGGCAGCCCCGTCGACGACACCCAGCTCACGCTCTACAGCGGCAGTTGCGGCACGCTGAGCGAAGTGGGCTGCAACGAGGACATCGACTGGAATAATTACTTCTCCCGCCTGGTGGCGAGTGGCCTCACGCCCGGCCAGGTGCTCTACCTACGGGCCAGTACGTACGGCAATTACACCCAAGGTCAGTTTGGCCTGTGCGTGCAGGAAATTCCGCCCTGTGGTGCGCCCACGGGCGTGGCTGTGAGCGGCATCAGCGCCACCAAAGCCACGATTAGCTTCGTGCCGAACGCGCTGGCCACCGGCTACACCATCACCTACACGCCCGTCGGCGGCTCGGCCCAAACGACGACGACCAGCGGCTCTCCCCAGCAAATTACCGGCCTGCTGCCCGCCACGGCCTATACCGTGGACGTTTCCAGCGACTGCGGCAGCAGCCAGCCGACCAGCGCCTCGGTCAGCTTCACTACCGGCCCCGCACCGGCCAACGACGACTGTGCCGGTGCCATTGCCCTGCCCGTGGGCCTGGCCTGCACGGCCCCCCCGGTGGTGATGACCGAAGGGGCCAGCGCCAGCACCGGCGTGGCCGACCCCAGCTGCGCCAACTACCAGGGCAGCGACTTGTGGTACACCGTCACGGTGCCGGCCAATGGCATCATCATGCTCGAAACCAGCGAGAGCAGCAGCAACGTGTACAACACCGGCCTGGCCGTGTACGCCGGCACCTGTGGCAGCCTGACGCCGCTGACCTGCGACGACAACGGCAGCGGCGTGAGCTATTCCTACGTGCGCCTGACCGGCCGCACGCCCGGCGAAGTGCTCTACGTGCGGGCCTGGATAGCCGGCAACTACCAGCACGATACCTTCGCCCTCTGCGCCACCACCGACGATGCCCTGCCCACCACCACCTGGACCGGCACCAGCAGCGGCAACTGGTTTGATGCGGCCAACTGGAGCGCGGGCGTACCCACGGCCCTCACCAACGCCTCGGTGCTCAACACCGGCGGCATTGCTCACTGGCCCAGCCTGAGCACCAGCGCCACGGCCGAGGTACACACGCTGAGCATCGACAAGTACACGCAGTTCAGCTTTTTGAGCGGGACGCTGGCCGTGTCGGGCAACCTGCTTTGCCGCGAGCCTTACGCCAGTTTCCTCAATTCGTCGGACCCTTCTGCGGTGGTGGGCGGCACGGTGGAGCTGCGCGGCAGTGCGCCGCAGCAGGTGTCGGGCCTGGGTGAGCTGTACGACCTGCGCATGAGCTCGACCAGCACGGCCACGCTCACTTCCCAGCTGCGCCTCGACCACCGCCTCACGATGGACGGTGGCGTTCTGAACACCGGCCGGGTCTGGATTGAGCTGTACAACGACAATTTGTTCGCGGGCGAATTCTTCTCTTCGGCCCAGCTGGTGCACGAGTCGGAAACCAGCTACGTGGTCGGCCGCATTCAAACCAACCGCGCCGTGGGCCAGGGCGTGGCCGAAGACTTCAGCGGCCTGGGCCTGACGCTTTCTACCAGCAGCAGCAACACGCCCGGCGGGGTCCGGCTCAACCGCTACACCGGCACGGCCCAGCCCGGCGTGAATGGCCGCGCCGGCATCCTGCGCTACTACGTGGCCGACCTCGGGGGGCCCGACAGCGGCTTCGACCTGACGATGGATTTCCACTACTTCGCCCACGAGCGCAACGGCATTGCCGCCGCAGATTTGCGCCCTTTCAGCAGCCCGCTGACCGGCAGCAATTCCTACACGCCCGGCACGCCCACCGGCCCCTGGACCGCCGAAGCCGTGAGCGCCCGGCTGGCCCCGGTCGCGCCCGATTCGGCCGGTACCATCCGCCTCACGGGCCTCACGCACCTCTCGGGCTGGACGCTGAGCGGCCCCGCGCCTACGCCGCTGCCCGTGGAGCTGAGCAGCTTTGCCGTAGCCGCCAGCGGCCCCGATGCCGTGCTGCGCTGGACTACCGCCTCCGAGCGCAACAACCGGTATTTTGAAGCCGAGGTGAGCCGCGATGGTGCCACGTTCACGCCCATCGGCCGGGTGGCTGGGCACGGCACCACGCAGGCGGCCCAGGCGTATAGCCTGCGCCACGCGGCCATTGCCAGCTACGGCGCGGCGCAGCTCTACTACCGTTTGCATCAGGTTGACAATGACGGCGCGGGCAGCTATTCGCCGGTGCGAACCCTGACCGTGGCCCCGGCGGCCGAGGGCCGCGCCGAAGCCAGCGCCTTCCCCAATCCCTTTACCCAAAATCTGGCCGTGCGGGTGGTAGCGCCGGCCGCCGGTCTGGCGCAGCTGGTGCTGCACGACCTGATGGGCCGCGAAGTGCTGCGCCAAACCACCCACCTGCCCGCTGCTGGCTTGCAAGACCTAACCGTAGCCAACGCGGCCCAGCTGCCGGCCGGCCTCTACCTGCTCACCGTGGCGCTGCCCGGCCAAACGGTACAGCTGCGCGTCAGCCGGCAATAGGTTATATCTGCAAATGTGCTCATTCGCCCCACGTGCTACCTTGCCGCTATGACTCCCATCCGCCTGGCCATTGTTGAAGACGACCCCGAAGTGCGCGAGCTGCTGCACGACTACCTGTGCCGTCAGCCCGAGCTGGAGTGTGTGTTGGTAGCAGATTCGGTGGAGGCCTTCCTGCGCGAGCTGCCCGACGTGCGCCAGTCGCCCGAAGTCATTCTGCTCGACATTCACCTGCCCGGCCTCAGCGGCATTGAAGCCCTGCCCATCATCAGGCAGCGCCTGCCCGATGCCGACGTGCTCATGCAAACCGTGTTCGACGATGCCGACCGCATCTACCAGGCCCTGTGCGCGGGGGCCAGCGGCTACGTGCTCAAAAACACGCCCCTGCCCGAGCTGAAAGCCGCCGTGCTGGAAGTGCAGCGGGGCGGTGCGCCCATGAGCCGGGCCGTGGCGCGCAAGGTGCTGGCCCATTTCAAGCCCAATCCCTCGGTGCAATCCGACCTGCTATCGGCCCGCGAGCGCGAAGTGGTGCAGGCCATCATCGACGGGCTGGGCGATAAGCAGGTGGCCGCCCGCCTGGATTTATCGGTCGAAACCGTGCGCACTTACGTCAAGCGCATCTATAAGAAGCTCCAGGTAAACGGCCGCACGGAGCTGGTGAGCCGGGCAGTACGTGGGCATTTGTAGGGGAGCTCATGTAAGCAGCGCATCACGCTGGGCATGATGTTTTCTACCACTCAATCCTCCTAAAACGGCACCACCAGCTCCACCCAAAACCCTCCATCCGGCCCCGGCCCGGCTGCCAGCGTGCCCCGCAAAGCAGCAGCCCGCTGCTTCATATTGCGCAGGCCCATGCCGCTGCGGGACGTGCCGGCCGCCTCGCCATTATTGCGCAGGGTGAGGCGCAGCTGGCCGGTTTCGCGGGCCAGCGTCACCCATAAGTCAGTGGCATGGTGGGCATGGCGGGCGGCGTTGGTCACGGCTTCTTTAAACACGAGGTAGAGGTGCTGGCGCAGCTCGGGGGGCAGGGCCAGGTGGTCGGGGAGGTGGGTGATGCTGAGGTGGGTGTTGAGGCCGGCGGGGCGGGCGGTCTGGTCGAGGTGGTCGCGCATGCGGTCAAGGAGCGCCCCGGCGGTATCGGCTTGCGCGTCGATGCCCCACACGATGTCGCGCATGGTGCTGGCGGCGGCGCGGCTGTTGGTCAGCAGGCGGTCGAGGGCCGGGCTGGGGTTGGGCTGGGTATGCGACAGCAGCTCGGCCTGCATGCTCACGCGGGCCAGCAGGGTGCCCACTTCGTCGTGCAAATCGGCGGCAATGCGATTGCGCAGGCGCTCGGTGTGCTGCACGCGCGCCACGCGACGGCGGTGGATGACATAGAACCCGGCGACCACCGCGCTGGCCGCCAGCAGCCAGGTCCAGGGCTGCCGCCACCACAGCGCTTCTACCCGCAGCGGGATGCGCAGGTGGTTCTGGGCCGCCTCGCCCCGCCCCGAAATTCCCCGCGCTTCAATGGTGTAAGTGCCCGCCGGCAGTCCCTGCAATGCCAGCACATGCGTGGTGCCCAGCGTGCGCCAGCGCGGGTCGCCGGCCCCCAGCAGGCGGTATTGAAACCGGGCCCGCTCCGGCGTGAGGTAGTCGGTCAGGGCCAGGCTCAATTCCAGAAAAGCATCGTGCGGGGCCAGCGTGAGGGCCGGTGTGCGGCGGCCCGCGAGGTAGAAGGTTTGGGTGGTATCAAGCGCACTCAAATGCTGAGTATAGCCTGTGAGCAGTAGCTGCGGGACTTTCGGCAGCGTGGTTTGCGCCACGGTGGGATTCACGCGGCACACCCCGCCCACACCGCCAAAATACAGCGTGCCATCGGGGGCACGGTAGGCCGAAAGTCGGTTAAACTCGGCATCGGCGAGGCCGTCTTCCTCCGTGAGCAGGGTGAGGCGGCGGGTGCGTAGGTTGTAGCGCAGCAGGCCGGTGTAGGTACCGCACCACAGCTCGTCGGGCCCGCCGGGCTGGATGGTGGCCACGGTGTTGCTGGTCAGGCCATTTTCGGTGGTGAGGCGGCGCACCAGTCCCCGGGTTGGGTTGAGCAGCTGCAGGCCCTGGTCGCGGGTGCCCAGCCACACCTCGCCCTGCGGCGTGGGCCAGAGGCAGAGCACATCGTCGGCGGGCAGCAAATGCGGGCCGGTTTCCGTGGTGCCGTAGTGGGTCAGGGCGTGGGTTTCGGGATTGAGGCGGTAGAGGCCGTGCCTGGTGGCCAGCCAGAGCAGCCCATCGGGCCCGGCGGCCAGCTTCTGAATTTCCTGCCCGGCCAGCGCCCGCGCCACCGCCGAATCGGGATAGGGCCGGGCCTTCTGGTTCACGGCATCGAGCACGTAGAGGCCCCGGGTGGTGCCGCCCCACAGCCGGCCGCGCGGGTCGCGCAGCACGCACAGGCTGCTGGTAAACTCGCCGGTGGTGCCCGTCCAGGCCAGGCGCGTCACCTGCCCGGTGTGCGGGGTGAGCTTGCCAAACGCATGGTTTTCTTCCGAAAAAAGCACCTGCCCGGTGGGCGCAATGGCCACATCCAGCAGCACTGCATCCGTGGGGCGTCCATCCTCGCTCAGGGGGAGCGGATGCAGCGGCGCCCGCGGGCTATCGGCGGCCTGCACCAGCGTGGCCCCGTAGGCGCCCACCAGCAACCGCCCATCGGGCAGGCGGCTGATGACGCGGGTGCTGTAGCTGGGCAGCGGCCGGCTCGGCACTAATTCGATGGCTGCCCCGGCCGCCCGCTCCTTAAAACAGCCGCGCTGCCCCGTGCTGGCGCTCCAGCGCAGCCCACCGGCGTCGGTGTACACGGTGTATTGCCGACTGAGCTGGCCTTCGCGCTCAAACGCCACCGGGTGCTGCGCCACGGTGGGCAGGCGCTGGCCGGGCTTCCAGCTGAGCTGCACCAGTTGGCGGGCCACCACCCATTGCCAGCCGTGCGGCGTAGGGCCGGGAGCAAAATTGTTGACATCCGGCCCTGGCAACCAGCGCAACACCTCGCGCAGCGAGCCATCGGGCCGGGCCTCATACAGCGCATTCGAGCCCATGAGCTGGAGCGGCTGCGTGCCCGCCACGGGCTGCAACTCGCCCCGCATCTGCACCCGTTCCGCTGCAATGCCCGCTGCCGTGCCATGCCCCAGCTCGTGCAGCACCGACACCACCCACACACTCGCCGCTCCATCAGGGTGCAGCCAGGTGGCCGGGGCCCTCAGGCCCGAGGGGACGGCCTGCGCGGGCAGCTGCCCGCCGGGCAGACGGGCCAGTTGGTTGTCGTAGCTCACCCAGATGTCGTGGGAGCGCGGGTGCTGCACCAAGGCATACACATGCGTCGGCGCGGTGCCCCGGCCCGGCAGCGGCACCGGCATCAGCCGCTGGCCCTGCAGGCAAAACAAGCCCTGCGCACTGCCAATCCACAGCCCTTGCTGCTCATCAAATACCAACGCCTGTGCATAGCCGATGGCGGCCGGGGCCGGCGTGGCGGTAAGGGCCGCCAGGGGCACCAGCTCGTAGCCATCGTAGCGAAATACGCCCTCATCGGCCGCCACCCACAGCAGCCCGGCGGCATCTTGCACCATCTGGTGGATGAGCAGGCGGCCCAGCAGTGGGTCGCGCCGCCAGGTCTGCGCCTTCCCGGCGCGGTCCGCCACCAGCAGCCCCAGCAGCAACACCAGAAATCGAAAGGAAAAGAAACGCACAGCCAGCCAAAAATACCGGCTAAAATAGCAAGCAAGCCTCGCCCGGCCCAATCCAATAGTGAAGCCATCCGACCAGTTGCCGCCAGCACGAAGCCGAGGATTCCAACCGCTCGCCAACGGCTTCCGGACTAAATGCCTAAGACGCAAAAAAGCGCTGCCGCCTAAGCAGCAACGATTCTTCTCTATCTTCGATGCAAATGCTATCGCACTGCCAATGTCCCTAAGACTCCATCGTTCCCTGCAGGTACTGGCGGCACTTGCCTTCCTGTTTTGCGCGCTGGGCATTGTAAGCACAATGGTTAGCCTTAAATACGAAACGGAAGCCAGCAACTGCATTTCAACAGTAGATGGTCGCGATTTATGCCAGGCGCTTCATTACAACTGGATTGGATTAGGCGCTGCGGTTGTCTTCATCGTGGCGCTATCGTTTTTGAAAATTAAAGCCATTAAGCCCCAAAAATAGATGGCTGGCTTCCGCAAAAAAAGCCCCGCTGGCACTGCCAGCGGGGCTTTTTCCTGAACTAACAGCAAGGGGCTGCCAGCGGCTCGGCTTACATCATGCCGCCCATGCCACCCATTCCGCCCATGCCGCCGTCGCCGTGGCTATGGCCGGCCTCTTTGGGCTCGGGCTCGTCCGAAATCACGGCTTCGGTCGTCAGCAGCAGGCCGGCGATGGAAGCAGCGTTTTCGAGGGCCAGACGGGTCACCTTGGTCGGGTCGATGATGCCAGCGGCCACCAGGTTCTCGTACCGGTCTTCGCGGGCATTGTAGCCGTAGTCGCCTTTGCCGTCGCGTACCTTCTGCACCACCACCGAGCCTTCGCCGCCGGCGTTGGCCACGATGGTGCGCAGGGGCGCTTCCAGGGCGGTGCGGATGATGTTCACGCCGGTGCGCTCGTCCGCGTTGAGGGTGTCAACGGCTTCGAGAGCATCGAGGGCGCGCACCAGGGCCACGCCGCCGCCGGGCACCACGCCTTCCTCCACGGCAGCGCGGGTGGCGTGCAGGGCATCGTCCACGCGGTCTTTCTTCTCCTTCATTTCCACCTCGGTGCTGGCACCGATGTAGAGGATGGCTACGCCGCCGCTCAGCTTGGCGAGGCGCTCCTGCAGCTTCTCCTTGTCGTAGTCGCTGGTGGTGGTTTCCATCTGGGCCTTAATCTGGGCCACGCGGCCGCTGATGGCGTCTTTCGAGCCCTTGCCGTTTACGATGGTGGTGTTGTCCTTATCGATGATGATTTTCTCGGCCGTGCCCAGGTATTCCAGGGTCGCGTTTTCGAGCTTGTAGCCCTGCTCTTCGCTGATGACGGTACCGCCCGTGAGGGTGGCAATGTCTTCGAGCATGGCCTTGCGGCGGTCGCCGAAGCCAGGAGCTTTCACAGCCGCAATTTTCAGCGAGCCGCGCAGCTTGTTCACCACCAGCGTAGCGAGAGCTTCACCGTCCACATCTTCCGAGATGATGACGAGGGGCTTGCCAGTCTGAAGAACCTGCTCCAATACGGGCAGGAGCTCCTTCATGGTGCTCACTTTTTTGTCGTAGATGAGCACGTAGGGCGAGTCAAACTCCACCTCCATTTTCTCCGGGTTGGTCACGAAGTAGGGGGAGAGATAGCCGCGGTCGAACTGCATGCCTTCTACCGTTTTCACTTCGGTTTCGGTGCCGCGGGCTTCTTCTACCGTAATGACGCCTTCCTTGCCCACTTTATCCATGGCGTCGGCAATCATTTTGCCGATTTCCATGTCGTTGTTGGCCGAGATAGCGCCTACCTGGGCAATTTCCGCCGAGTTTTCAATCTTTTTCGACTGCGACTTCAGGTTGGCCACCACGGCGATAACCGCCTTGTCGATGCCGCGCTTCAGGTCCATCGGGTTGGCCCCGGCGGCCACGTTTTTCGAGCCGGCGGTGTAGATGGCCTGGGCCAGTACGGTAGCCGTGGTGGTGCCGTCGCCAGCCTGGTCGGCCGTTTTCGAGGCCACTTCTTTCACGAGCTGAGCGCCCATGTTTTCAATCGGGTCGCGCAGCTCAATTTCCTTGGCCACGGTCACGCCGTCCTTGGTGATGGAGGGAGCGCCGAATTTCTTATCGATGATGACGTTGCGGCCTTTGGGGCCGAGGGTCACTTTCACGGCGTTCGCCAGTTTGTTCACACCGGCCTGCAAACGGGCGCGGCCTTCGGTGTCGAATTGGATGTTCTTAGCCATTTTCAGGGAAAATACTTGAGTTTGTGAAGATGATTGTGGATTAGATTTTAATGAGGAGAATATCTTCCTCTTTAATAATCAAGTAATCCTCACCTTCAATGGTGATTTCAGTGCCGGCATATTTACCGTAGAGGACCGTTTCTCCAACCTTACGTTGGGTTGGAATCAAAACACCTTGTGGAGAAAACTTCCCTTCACCAACTGCTACGATTTCGCCGCGTTGTGGCTTCTCTTTAGCAGTATCAGGAATAATAATTCCAGACTTCGTTTTCTCTTCAGCAGCAGCGGGGCGTACCACCACTTTGTCTGCATTAGGCTTATAGTCCAGTGCCATTTTGGGTGTATTTGGGTTGAATTAAGTGGAAATCTTTTGTGTTCGGCCCTGCGTCACTTCTCGTGCCAGCCCTACAAACCTGACAAAATGGACACATTCCGACGCTGCCAGGTGGCAGAAGTGGCGGATGCGGCCGCCGCTGCTACCAATTAGGCAGCAGCCAACCGGCCTGAAGCCCGGGATGGTAAGCAAAGAAAAAGCCGATGCCTCCGCAAGGGAGACATCGGCTTTCTCAAAACGAATAGCGCCGGTAGCGCTGCAGTTAGTTCTTGTCGGCCGGGGCGGGAGCCGGAGCCGGCTGCTCGGTCGGAGCCGTGGCGGGCGCGGTGCTGGCACCAGCCGGCGCCTGCGCGGCCGGGGCCGGGCCGGTCGGAGCCGTAGGAGCGGGCAGCTTGGTTTCCAAAGCGCGCTGCTGGTTCACGCTGCGCACCGGGCCACCGCCCGTCGAGGTAAGCATGTGCGAACCGAGCGACAGCACAACCAGGCCGATGGCGAAGCCCCAGGTGAGTTTTTCGAGCAGGTCGCCGGTGCGTTTCACGCCCATCATGCTGGCGGCCCCGCCGGCGCTGAACTGGCTGGAAATTCCGCCGCCTTTGGGGTTTTGGGCCAGCACCACGAGGGCCAGCAGGAAACACACAACGAGAATGAGAATGATGAGAGCGACGAACATGAAAGGGGAAAAGCTAAAGCTGCGAATTACGCAGAAGGTTGCAAAGACTGAATTTGGGCTGCAAAGTACGCCATTTTTTCCGGCTGCTTCACCATGAGCTTTTCATAAATCTCAATGGCGCGGGCAATTTTCCCCTGTCGCACGAAAATACGGGCCAGGTTTTCGGAAACCAGGTCGGGGGCGGCGTTGGTGCTGCGGGCGCTCAGGTCGGTCTGCCCGCCGGTGGTGGGGGGCAGCATGGCCGGCCGAGTGAGACGCGGCTGGCGCTTGAGGAAGTTGTTAATCAGGTCGAGCGATGAGGGCTGGGCCGGCGGTGGCGGGCAGTGCGTGGCCCAGTGGTCGAGCAGCAGCGGGTCGGGCTCGAAATAGGTGCCGGTGGGCGGCAGCGCCATGGCCGGCGGCTGAGCAGCGGCTACTACGGCCGTGGCAGCTTCGGCCGCTTCGGCCTGGGCGGCCAGCAGGTCCAGCAGCTGCATGGAAAGTCCCAGGCGGCTGCTTTCACCGAAAGAATAGCCCACGGCTGCATCGCCGGTGAAGGCGGCAGGCGTGAAAGCGGGCTCCAGAGCCTCCTCGGTTGCGGGGAGCAGCGCGCCGATGCTGCCGAGGCTGAGCGTAACCGCTGAGGCGGCAAACTCATCTACCAGGCCCGGCAGCTCATAAGTGGGCACCACTGCCGGCGGCGGCTCCGCTAAGCCGAACTCAAAGCGCGCCTCGCCAACCTCCACGGGCGGCCGGATGGCGGGCGCCTGCGCCGGCAAATCGGCTTCGTCAGGCATTGGTTCTGGCGCCAGGCTGTCCTCCGGCGCGGTTTCCGCAGCCTGAGCAGCCGATTGAATGCTAACGCCTTTCTGGTCAACCAAATCGACGGGTGTGATGGCCGCTGGCTGGGGTGCGGATGGTGCCGTCAGGGGTTCTGGGGTGCTGATAAGCGGCGGCGCTACCGGCAGGGGGGCTTCCGCTACAGGTGCTTCGGTTGGGGCCTCTGACGCTTGGGCAATGGCGGGCAGCGGCGCTTCGACGGGCAGCTCCAGGGCTGGCGTGTCGGAAATAAAAAGTATTTCCGGAGCCACAACGGCCGGAGCCAGCACCGCCGGAACCGGCTCCGCAGCAACGGCCACCGGGAGCTCCGGTGCGGCGGCTTCTTCAGCGGCTTCCGCAACCACTGCCGGTGCGGCTGCCGGGGCTGCTTCGGGAATAGGGGTGGGCACCGGTGCTGGTACTTCCGGCGCGCTGGCTACGGGGGCCGGAGTCGGAAGAGCGGCTGGCGTGGCCAAAGCAGCTGGCTGGGGCCGGGCCGGCTCCGCCATTTCGGCGGGCGCAGCGAGGGCCGCTGCCTGAGGGGCAGGTTCGATGGCCGCAGGCTCTACCAGCTCAATGAGGCGGCGCAGCAGGGTGCGGTCGGCGGCGTAGGTGGCGGCGCGGCGCAGGCGCTGGCCGGCCAGCATGGTGCCCTGGTCGTGGGCGGCTTTGGCCAGCAGCAGGTGGGCCGTTTGGCAGTACGGAAACGCCTGGGCCAGCTGTTCAAGCTCGCGCACTTCGGCCGGGCCGAGGGCCGTGGGACGGTCGAGAACGTGCAGGAGCGTGGCGCGGGTCACGGGGAGGGGGTAGCGTAAATAAGGGCCGTTGTCAGGGATTGAAATGGCCTGAAATCCGGATGGCAGGTGCGTTAGCGGGGCGCAACATTACGCTAATTTACGCAAATAGCCGCGCTGCTTTCTCGTAAAAAAATCGGCATTCCCGGTAAAACAGCGGCGGCTCACCACCCGGTGAGCCGCCGCTGTATGGGCCAACTGATTCGGCGCTTACCAGTTAGCCACCGACTTATTGAAAATGTCGGTAATGATTTTATCCGTGGTGGTCTTCACGGCACTCGGGTCGTTGTTGATGGTGGCGATGTTGCGATTGGAGGCGTAGTCGTCGAAATTCTGAAACACCTGCTCGAAGCTCTGCTTGTCGTCCTTTGTATTGGTGAAGCGGATTTTGACCTGAATGGTGAGGCGGTTGGAGCCGGCCTGGTCCACGCCGTTAACCTTCTGAATGGAAGCCGGCGCAAAATCGTAGGCCACAATGTTGCCATCGAATTGCAGGTCGCCGTCGCGCGGCACCAGTTTGAGGTTGGTGTTGCGCTGGAAGTAGTCCTTTAAGTCCTCGGTGAAGCGCTGCGTGAGAAAAGCCGGTCCCTGCGGGGCATTGTTCGTGATGGTGGCAATGGAAATGGTGCGCACCGCCGGGTCGATGTTGGTGCCGTTGAAGGAGTAGATGCCGCAGCCGCTGAGCAAAAAGCAGAGCGCAAACAGCGGCAGGCAGGCGGCTCTACTAAACTTGCTCCAGGTCATATTGCTTCAGTTTGCGGTACAGCGTGCGTTCCGAGATGCCCAGGTCGTGGGCGGCGTACTTGCGCTTGTTGTTGTGCTTTTTCAGGGCCTTAAGAATCATCTCGCGCTCCTTGATGTCGAGGGAAAGCGTTTCCTCCTCGGTTTCGTGCGGAATGTCCTCCACGGGCGTGGCATCCTCGTAGCTCGTGGCGGGCTCGCTGTTGTAAGGGCCGGAAGCCGGCGGCAGGAAGTATTCGGCCCCCGGGCTGCTCTCAAACGCGCCGGGCGCCGCCGTATTGTTGAACAGGTGGCTGTTCTGGCGCAGCAATTCCTGGGCCTCGTGGGGGCGCTGGCCGGTGGCCAGCTCCAGCACCATCTTCTTGAGGTCGGTCATGTCGCGGCGCATATCGAACAGGATTTTATAGAGCAAATCCCGCTCCGAGTAGCCGGCGGCCGAGCCATCGGGGGCACCCGGCCCGAGGAGCATGGGCAGGCGGCTGGCCTGGTCCTGCGGCAGGTAGGGCGCGAGGCGGCGGGCATCCACGTCGCGGTCGGTTTCGAGCACCGACATCTGCTCGGCAATGTTCTTGAGCTGGCGGATGTTGCCGGGGAAGCGGAAGCGCGTGAGCACCGGCACCGCGTCGGGCGTGAGCGTAATGGGCCGCGTCCGGTATCGCTCCGCTGCATCGGAAGCAAACTTCCTGAACAATAAGTAAATATCATCGCCGCGCTCACGCAGCGGTGGCACCGTGATGGGCACCGTATTGAGGCGGTAGTAGAGGTCTTCGCGGAAGGTGCCGGCCTGCACGCGGTCAAGCAGATTCACGTTGGTCGCCGCCACTACGCGCACATCGGTTTTCTGGACTTTAGAAGAGCCGACGCGGATAAACTCGCCATTCTCCAGCACGCGGAGCAGGCGGGCCTGGGTGCCGAGCGGCATCTCGCCGATTTCGTCCAAGAAAATAGTGCCGCCGTTGGTTACCTCGAAGTAGCCCTTGCGGGCCTCATTCGCCCCCGTGAAAGAGCCTTTCTCGTGGCCAAACAGCTCCGAGTCGATGGTGCCTTCGGGAATGGCGCCGCAGTTGATGGCAATGAACTGCCCGTGCTTGCGCGGCGACAAGGCGTGGATAATCTTGGAAAACGACTCCTTGCCCGACCCGCTTTCGCCGGTGATGAGCACCGTCATATCCGTAGGCGCCACCTGGGCGGCCACCTGAATGGCGTAGTTCAGCGCCGGCGCATTGCCGATGATGCCGAACCGGAGCTTGATGGATTGAATTTCGGAAGGTGTCAAAGGAAAAGCAGAATGAATAAAATGGGAGGAACGCGCCACGGTGCGTTCTTGCCTGGGAATGCCTCTAAAACAGCGCGGGAGGGTGCGCAGTTACCGAACGCGCCGTGGCGCGTTCCTACACAATCTCGCCCAGCAGGGCTGCGCCGGTGGTGCTGGTGGCCAGCACGTTTACATAATCGCCTTTTTGGGCGGTGCCCTTCAGGAAAATCACCACCTGGTTCTGGTCGTTGCGGCCGCTCAGGTGTTCGGCCGAGCGTTTGGAGGGGCCTTCCACCAGCACCTGATGCACTTTGCCCACCATGCGGGCGTAGCGGGCGCGGGCGTGCAGCTGCTGGCGGTCGATGATTTCCTGCAGGCGGCGCTTCTTGGTTTCGAGCGGAATATCGTCGGCCAGCTTGCGGGCGGCCAGCGTGCCGGGGCGCTCCGAGTAGAAGAAGTTGTAGGCCATGTCGTACTTCACCAGGTCGAGCAGGCTGAGCGTGTCCTGGTGCTCCTCCTCGGTTTCGGAGCAGAAACCGGCAATCATGTCGGTCGAGATAGCGCAGTCGTCGCCCAGAATCTCGCGGATTTTCGCCACCCGCTCCTCGTACCAGGGCCGGTCGTAGGTGCGGTTCATCAGGGCCAGCACGCGCGAGTTGCCGCTCTGCGCCGGCAGGTGAATGTACTTGCAGATGTTGGCGTAGCGGGCCATCGTGTGCAGCACCTCGTCGGTAATGTCCTTGGGGTGCGAGGTGGAGAAGCGCACGCGCAGCGCGGGGCTGATGAGGGCCACGCGCTCCAGCAGCTGGGCGAAGTTGACGTGCTCGGTGCCGTCGGCCGAGGCCCACTTGTAGGAGTCCACGTTCTGGCCCAGCAGCGTCACTTCCTTGTAGCCGGCCGCTACCAGCGCGCTGGCTTCCTGAATGATGCTGTGCGCGTCGCGGCTGCGCTCACGGCCCCGTGTGAAGGGCACCACGCAGAACGAGCACATGTTGTCGCAGCCGCGCATGATGCTGATGAAGGCCGACACGCCGTTCGAATTCAACCGTACCGGCGTGATGTCGGCGTAGGTTTCCTCGCGGCTCAGCAGCACGTTCACGCCCTTCTGGCCGCCATCCACCTGGCTGATGAGGCCGGGCAGGTCGCGGTAGGCATCGGGGCCCACCACGAGGTCCACAATCTTCTCTTCTTCCAGAAACTTGCTTTTCAGGCGCTCGGCCATGCAGCCCAGCACGCCCACCAGCATGCCGGGCCTGCGCTTTTTGTGCGAGTTAATCTGCTTGAGGCGCATGCGTACCGTTTGCTCGGCCTTCTCGCGGATAGAGCAGGTGTTGAGCAGCACGAGGTCGGCGTTGGCCAGGTCGTCGGTGGTATCGAACCCTTCGTCGAACAGGATACTGGACACGATTTCGGAGTCCGAGAAATTCATCTGGCAGCCGTAGCTCTCAATGTAGAGCTTGCGCTGGCGGCCGGTGCGGGTAGCGGCCGTCACGCGCACGTCGCCGCTGGGCGTAGCCTCGGCGGTGGGCGCGGCTTTGTCTAAAAAATCAAGGGTTAACAGGGGTTGGGCCATATTCTAAACGCGTTTCGGCGGACAACAAAGATACGGTGGGTAAGGATAAAATGACAGAATGGCAGAATAATGTAGGGCGCGGGGCTTGCCCACGCCCGCCGTTGAACAGCATTGTTAAAACGGCGCGAATTGTGGGCAGGGGCAAGCCCCGCACCCTACTCAATGGTCGCCCCTAATACTTCCAGCAACGCCTTGGCTTTCAGCAGGCATTCCTCGTATTCCCGCTCCGGGTCGGAGTCGTAGGTGATGGCGGAGCCGACCTGAAAGCTCAGGTAGCCCGTGTCCTGGCGGTATTGCAGCGAGCGGATGACGACGTTAAAGTCAAAGCTTCCATCGGGCCGCACGTAGCCCATGCTACCGCTGTAGAGGCCGCGCCGGCTGCGTTCGTAGTGCTCAATGAGCTGCATGGCGCGGATTTTCGGCGCCCCGGTCATCGAGCCCATGGGGAAGGTGGCGCGCAGAATAGCTTCCAGATTCGCGGCCGGATGGCGGTCGGCCGCGACAGTCGAAATCATTTGCCAGAGGTGCCGGAAAGGGTAGAGGCCGAACAGCTCGGGCACGCGCACGGTGCCGGTTTGGGCCACGCGGGCGAGGTCGTTGCGCACGAGGTCCACAATCATGAGGTTCTCGGCGCGCTCTTTTTCGTCGTGGAAAAGCGTTTGGCGCTGCTGCTCGTCGGCCTCCGGCGTGGTGCCGCGCCGGATGGTGCCCTTGATGGGCTGGGAAATCAGCTGGCCGTGGCGGTGCGCCAAAAACCGCTCGGGCGAGGCGCAGAGCAGGAAATGGTCGTGCCAGCGCACGAAGCCGGCAAAGGGCGCGGGCGAGGCCTGCATGAGCCGCCAGAATACGTCCACGGGCTCCAGCGCCACGTGTTCGGCGTAAAATTCCTGGCAGAGGTTCAGCTCATACACTTCGCCGCTGAGAATGTCCTCGCGAACGGCCGTCACGGCGCGCAGGTAGTCGGCCCTGGGCAGGCGCGGCCGCAGAGCCGGCACCCGAGGCGCAGCCTGAGCCACCCGTGGCTGCGCCAGTATCTGCGCCAGAACGCCCGCAGTGCGGCCGTGAATTTCGAGCCGGTCTGCGCGCCAGTGCAGCCAGGTCTGGGGCGTGAAGAAGTGAAGCGTAGGCCAGGTAAAGCCCGCAAAATTCCGGCTTGTCAGCTCCTCAATATCGTTCTTAAGGTCGTAGGTAATGAAGCCGCAGCGCAAGCTGGCGGCTGCCTGCGACGACGACATTCTTCCTAATTCGGCGAGTGAGTAAGCCGCCGCGGCGCCGGTCGGTGCCACCGCGAGCAGGCGCTCGAACGGTCCCTGCGGATAGCCCAGGTCATTGGGCTCGAAGTAGCAGCAGTGCGCAAAGCCCGCCCCCCAGCGCAGCGCCCGGGCCTGAAAATCAGCGGGCAGCTCGGCCAGGGCAATCGAAAAAAAAGCTTCGGAAGAAGTTGACACAACAAACAATCAGGAAAGCCCGGCCCAAAGGTCGGGTTACTTTAACTCCCGAAGCGCCAGTTTGGCCTTGGCGTCGGTGCTGTTTTTATATTCGTGCCAGGGATAGTTCAGCGCTTTCTCAAAATACCTGCGCGCTACCGGCTTATTGCCCGCGCCCAGGGCCATGTAGCCCTGTTGCAGTGCCGCCTGCGGAGCGAAATAGTACGGAGCCTTAGGCCCGGCCACCGTCTGGGTGCGTTCGAAATAAAACCAGGCCGAGTCCAGCTGCCCCAGGCCCTGGAAGGCGCGGGCCCGGCGGTAAGGCTCCTCAATGCGGTCGCGCCACAGCGTGCCGGGCGTGGCATGGAAGCTGCGCAGGGTGCTGAGCGCCTGCTGGTTGTAGCCGCCGTCGCTTTGCAGGCGGGCACGCGTAAGGACGGGGTTGAGGGCCACGGCCTCGTGGTAGTAGTGCTGGGCGTAGTTGTCTTCTTCCACGTCGGCAGGGCCGGGGCGGTTAATCAGCTCGCGGTAGCGGGCGGCCGTGGCAGCCGGCTGCCCGCCCAGCCACGCCGCCAGGTATAGCTTGAAGGCCGCGTCCTTGCGGTAGTGCTGGCCCTTGTAATCGCGCAGAAAAGCCAGGTTTTCCCGCTCCGAATCTGCATAATCCCCTTTGTAAAGCAGCAAATCGGCGGCCATGTGGTGCAGGTAGGGGATGGCCAGATAAGCCGTGCCGATGGGACGGCTGCGGTAGGCGGCCAGGGCGGCATCGCCGTGGTGCTGGCGCTTATTGGTGCTGATGAGCAGGTAGGCAAACAGCAGATTATCGGGCTGTTGGGCCACCAGACGCTCCGTCAGGCGCAGGGCTTCTTCCGGTTTTTTGTAGTAGCCCTCCCGAATCATGGCCAGGTAAATCTGACTTTCGGTCTGGAAGTCGTTGGGCTGGGTGGCGGCCTGGGCCAGGCGCTGGAGGCCGGTGGCCGGATTGGCCGTCAGGCCCAGCAGGCGCAGCAGCCAGTGGTAGCCTTCGGGCAGGGTGCCCACCGCAAACTCGCAAAGCCCCAGCGTCTTGCGTGCCGGTATAAAGCCGGGATAGCGCTTCACCACGTCCTGCATCTGGTGGTAGCCGCTGCGCAGGTGGTAGCCGCCCACCACCAGGTGTTTGAACAGCAGCTGGCTCAGCCCCAGGTGCAGCGTTATTTCGGCCCGGGCGTAATCGCGCAGGGCGCTGGCGGGCGCATCGTCCAGGGCGTCCAGACGGGCTTCCTGGCGGGCAACCAGCGCCTCGTAGCGGCTGGCATCCTGGGTGCAGAGCAGCTCCACAAAATCGGCACAGTTGGCCACCAGCAGGGGCGCGGCGGCCGTGGGCGTACTGGCCAGCTCCGGGCGGAGCTGGTCGCGGGCGACGTTCAGGCGCAGCTTCAGCACCTCCGCGTAAGCGCGGCGGCTGTTGGCGGTGAGCGCATCGAACCCCTGGCTGCTGATTTCCGGTTGGGCAGTATCGGCTGCCTGCTGCCAGCGCGGACTTGCCTGGCCTGGGCCAGGGCTGCTCACCAAAGCCGCCAGCAGCAGCCCCGCCCGGCAGGCGCGCATCCGGGTTGCAAAATCAGCCAGCGGGCGATACATCATGAAGCAGCAAAGCCAAACAATAAAAAAGGAACGGCAGCGCCGTTCCTTTTTCAATCAAAACCAGTCGGTTAAAATTACGAGATGCGGGCCTCCACATCGGCCAGAATCCGGCCGCAGTGCTCGCACACGATGATTTTCTTGTGCGAGATGATGTCGGCCTGGCGCTGGGGCGGCACCGTGTTGAAGCAGCCGCCGCAGGCATCGCGGCGCACCAGCACCACGGCCAGGCCGTTGCGCACGTTGCCGCGAATGCGGGTGTAGGCCGTCAGCAGGCGGTCTTCCACCGGCTTGGTGGCCTCCTCACGCTGGGCCATGATGCTGCGCTCTTCCTCCTCGTTTTCCGAGATGATGGTGTCGAGCTCGCTCTTCTTGGTGTCGAGGTCCTTGCGGCGCTCGTCCAGCTTCGATTTCGTGCCGCTGATTTCAGCGTTTTTCACATCAATCTGGTACTGAGCCTCTTTGATTTTCTTGTCGGCAATCTGGATTTCCAGGCGCTGCAGCTCAATTTCCTTGGCAATGGCTTCGAACTCGCGGTTGTTGCGCACGTTCTGCTGCTGCTCGTCGTACTTCTTGATGAGCGACTCCGCGTCTTTGCTGGCCTGCTTGCGGCTCTTGATGAAGTCGTTAAGACCCTGAATGTCCTCGTCGAATTTCTTCACGCGCACTTCGTAGCCCGCAATCTCATCTTCCAGGTCGCTCACTTCCTCGGGCAAATCACCGCGCACGCGCCGGATTTCGTCGAGCTGCGAGTCGAGGTGCTGCAGGGTGAGCAGGGCTTCGAGCTTGGCGGCTACGGGAACGTCGGCGGGGGCCACGGCGGCACTTTTAGCAGTCATACTGAACGGGGTTCGTAGGGGTTTCGGCGATTAAGACCGCAAAAGTACGCGAAAATCCGGCCGTTAGCAAATCCCGGAACACTTCGCCCGTAAACTGTTCGCTCTCGAAATGGCCCACGTCGCAGAGCATGAGCTGGCCTTCGGCTCCAAAAAACTCATGGTATTTCACATCGCCGGTCACGTAGGCGTCGGCGCCGGCGGCCCGCGCCGCGCCAATCAGAAACGCGCCCGCCCCGCCGCAGATGGCCACGGTTTTAATCGGTTTTTCGAAGGCCGTGTGGCGCACCACCGGTACCAGCAGCTGCCGCTTCAGCAGCTGCCGGAACTCGGCCGGGGCCAGTGCTTCGGGCAGCTCACCAACCAGGCCGGCCCCCACTTCCTGGTGCACGTTTTCCAGCTTAATCAGCTCATAGGCAACCTCTTCGTAGGGATGGGCGGCCCGCAGCGCCCGCAATGCCTGCGCCTGCCGGTGCAGCGGCAGCAGCACTTCGAGCCGTACTTCGGCCACCGCTTCGGGCTGGTTTTGCGTGCCGATGGCGGGCTGCGTACCCATGCCCGGCGTGTAGGTGCCGGTGCCCTCGGTGCGGAAGCTGCAGTCGGAATACTGGCCTACCTGGCCCGCTCCGGCGGCGTAGAGGGCGGCCAGCACGCGGCCCGCCACGTCGGCTTGCTGGTCTTCGGGGCGGTTGGGCACGTAGGTGACGAGGCGGGCCAGGGTACCGCTTTGCGGGGCCAGCACGCGGGTTTTCAACAGCCCTAATTTTTCGGCCAGCTTGTCGTTGACGCCGCCGCGCACGTTGTCGAGGTTGGTGTGGGCGGCGTAGATGGCCACGTCGTTTTTGAGCGCCGCAATGATGGTTTGCTCTACTTCATTGGCCCCGGTGAGGCGTTTGAGGGGCCGGAAAATGACCGGATGGTGCGCCACCACCACGTTGCAGCCCCGGCGCACGGCCTCGGCCACCACGGCGGGGGTGCAGTCCAGCGTTATCAGCACGCCGGTTATTTCGGCCTGTGGGTCACCGCATTGCAGGCCGGCATTATCGTAGCTTTCCTGGTAGGCGAGGGGCGCGGCGGCCTCCAGCAGGCGGGCAAGGTCTTGAATGGTAGGCACTTGATAAGGTGTTGAGGTTTGGATGATGCGTTATAAGCTGGGCAGAAGCTGTCCCAGGGTTTCCACGTAATGCGCTACGTTGGCATCGGTGTTGCGGCTTTTGTATTGCATGAGGTAGCGCGGATGGTCGAGCACGATGATTTTTTCGAACAGGCCCAGCTCGGCATTCAGGCGGTTGAAAAATTCCCCGTTGCGCTTGCCCAGGCTCACGGCCACATCGCGGCGCAAACCTAACGCCTGCACCTGCTGGCGCAAGGATAGTTGAATATCGGGCCACAGCGCCCTGGTCAGGGCCGGCGAATCGTAATAATTGTGATTCAGCCCGCGCCTGAGCAAGACCAGCGGGTACAGCGAGCCAACGTAAAAATGCTGATAAAAAGCTGCCGGCCCGCCCATCCCGGCAATGACTTTGTACACGAATTGGGTGGACGTTTCGGGGCGCTGGCGCGGCAGGCTGTTCGGAATGCCGCAAAATTCGGCCAGCGCGGTGGGGTCGGTGAAAGCCACGCCGGTGCGGCCCATGCCCAGCCGCCCGGGGTTGATGCCCAGCACGGCTACGCGCGGTGGGGCATCGGGGTAGAATTTATGCGCAAACTGGCTCAGGAGCGCGTAAACCTCCGGCTCGCGGAAGGGGCTGCGGGCTTCAATGTCGGCCGGCAGGCTGGTTGGCAGGGGAAACGCGCGGAGAAAATGCAGGAACTGGTTGGCAAAAAGGGCCATGGCAAGAAGCGGAGGGTATGATTAACGGCGAAGTAGCCTGGAAGCGGCCGTACTTTTGCGGGCCATTGCTGTGGGTTGCTGAGTATGCCGTCTGTGCTGACTTATTTGCTGCTGCCGTTTTCCTGGCTTTATGCTGGGGTACTGGCCGTGCGCAACTGGCTCTACGACATCGGCTGGAAACGGGCCGAAACCTTCGCCGTACCCCTCATCAACGTGGGCAACCTGCGGGTGGGCGGCACCGGCAAAACGCCCCACGTCATCTGGCTGGTGGCGGAGCTGCTGCGCCAGGGCCACCGCCCGGCCATTCTGAGCCGGGGCTACGGCCGCCAGACCAAAGGCCCGCGCCTGGCCACCGCCCAGGATTCGGCCGCCACGGTGGGCGATGAGCCCTGGCAGTATTTCGAGCAGTTTTCGGCCGAAAGCGTGCCGGTAGCGGTGGCCGAAAAACGCCGCCTCGGCGCGCATTTATTGCTGCAAAGCCATCCGGAAACCACCGTCATCGTGCTCGACGATGCCTACCAGCACCGCGCCGTGCAGCCCACCCTGAACATTCTGCTCACGGAGCTGGCCCGGCCGTTTTACCAGGACTACGTGCTGCCCGCCGGCCGCCTGCGCGAAAGCCGCCGCGGAGCCCGGCGGGCCGATGTCGTCATCGTAACCAAGTGCCCGCCCGACCTTTCCGAAGCCCGGCGTACGGCCGTGGCGCAGCGCATCCGGCGGTATGCCCGGTCCCCGGCTTCCGTGCTTTTTTCGGCCTACGCCTATGCGCCGCCGCAGCGGCTCGCGCTGGCAGCCGGGGCGGCAGCGGCGCCCGCTGCGGGCCCGGCGCTGCTGCTCACGGGCATTGCGCAGCCCGGCCCGCTGCGCGAGCAGCTTGAAAAGCAGGGGTTTGCCATTCGGTACCACGCCAACTTTCCCGACCACCATGCCTTCGCGCCGGCCGATGTGGCGGCGCTGCGCGTGCATTGGCGGCCGGGCTGGCCTATTTTTACCACGGAAAAGGACGCTACACGCCTGCAAAGCCCGGAATTGCGGGCGGCGCGGGCCGGGCTGCCCTTCTATACCATTCCGGTGCGGGTGGCGTTTCTGGGCGAGGGCGGCGCAGCGTTGTGCCGGCTGCTGCCAGCTGTCGCCGCCCCGGCTGCCTGATTATTACGTTGACCCGGCCGGCTGCTTTTGCATCCCGGCATATTTGCTACCCGCTTGAACGCATCCCCCCAAGGAGTATTTTCGATAACCCGGCCCCGGCTGCGGGTGCTGGCCGCCGTGCTGATGGCGCTGGCACTGGCGCTGGGTGGGGCACCCGCCGCCCGGGCGCAGGTGCGCGACGACTCTACCAAGGTCCTTTACGGCCCCAAAACCACGCGCCTCATCTACGAATCGGAAGTGCTGCGCGACTCCACCGCCGGCACGCCGCTCGATACCACGCTCACGCGCTGGCCGCAGGCGCGGTTCTGGTTCCACGACACCACGTTTCAGCAGGATTTGGGGGCCGTGGGCACGGCCTCGCGCCCGCTGCTCTACCAGCCCAATTACCAGCTGGGGGCCCGTTTTGGCCGCAACGTGTTCGACAAATACGCCCGCGATGCCGCCACGGTGCCCTACTACGACTCCCGGTCGCCGTACTCGTTCTTCCGCTACATTCAGTCCGGGGCGGGCGAGCAGGTGTTCGAAATCAGCTACAGCCGCAGCCTGAAAAAGAATTTCAGCATCGGCGTGGCCTACGAGCGCATTGCCTCGAACAAGGTGCTGGACCCCGTGCGCTCGCGCGACGGGCTGGTGGAGCACTCCAATATCCTGCTGTTCGGGCGCTACCAGACCGATGATGAGCGCTACCATTTGCTGGTTAATTTCACCAACGTGCGCCACCGGGCGGTGGAGCAGGGCGGCATCCGGCCCGTGACCACCACGGTGGATAATGGCGATGGCACGTTCAGCGTCGAAGGCGAAAACCGGCCCCAGGAGCTGTTCAAATATGCCCAGCAGAAGGTCAACCTGAGCCAGGCCGTCAATACCGAAGACCGCGACGAGCTGTACTTCACCCAAACCTACCGCCTGCTCGGCCGGGGCTTCACCGCCTACCATACCTTCGATGCCAAGCGCCAGTACAACAGCTATTTCGATGCCGCGCTGACGCTGCTCGACAATTTCTACCAACCCCGGGTATTCTTCTACCCCCGGGCGCTGCGCAACACGGCCGCTATTCTGGACCGCGCCCAATACCAGCAGGTCGAAAACACCGTGGGCCTGCTGGGGCGCACCGATGCCGTGGAATACCGGGTTTACGGCCGCTTCCGCAACGCCAGCCTGGTGGAACAGTCGCTGCAGAACAACCAGCGCCTGTACCAGGCCCCAATTGCTACCGGCCTGAACCTGGAGCAGGTTTACAAAGAGACGTTCAATCAGGTATTCGTAGGTGGCACTGCCGCTTTTAATTACCGAAAAATCTACGCTGTTGAAGCCGCGGGTGAATACAAGCTCGGCAATGAATACTGGGCGCGGGCATCCATCCGGACCGGGCCGCTGTCGGCCGAGGCGCTGGTAAATTCATATTCGCCCACGCTCATGCAGCAGAAGCATGTCGGCAATAACTATTCGTGGGAAAACTCCTTTGATAACACCAGCACCCAGCAGCTCACCGGCCGGCTGCGCCTGAAATTGCCTGCTATCGGCCTCCTCACCGACCAGCGTTTTGAGGCCAGCGCCAGCGTGGCCAACATCATCAACCTGGTGTATTACGGCACCGACGGCCGGCCCACGCAGCTCAGCAGCACGCGCAACCTGCTGATTGTGTACGCCCGCTACCTGAATAAAATAGGCCGCGTTGGGTTCGATAACCAGGCCACCTACACGCGCGGCGGCGAGGCCGACAAAGACGGAATTCGAATTCCCGGCCTGGTTTCTAATTCGCGGGTGTATTACGAAAGCTATATTTTCCGCAAGGCGCTGTTTACTCAGGTTGGGGCCGAAATGTATTTCCAGTCGCGTTTCCAGGCGTACGATTACAGCCCCAGCACGCAGCAGTTTTACCAGCAGGACCATTTCAGCATTCGCCCTTACCCGGTGGTGGATGTTTTTTTATCAGCCGATATTAAAACAGTTTCTGTTTTCCTGAAAATGGCCTATCTGAACCAGGGTGTGCTCGATAACGGCTATTTCACCACGCCATATTACACCGGGTATCCACGCCGGTTTCAGTTCGGGGTGAAATGGAATTTCTTTAATTAGAAATACAGAAATGAAAGAGAAAACAATTCTGAAACTAAAGCTGAATACCGACCCGCGCTGGGTAAATATCGCCGAGAAAAACATCGAAGATATTTTGGTTGACCATGCCTGGTGCGAGCAAAAAGCCGCCAGCACCGGCATCAGCATGATTATTCATTATCCCGAGAAAACCCGCCTCGTGGCCGAGCTGACCGACCTCGTGGCCGAAGAGTGGAGCCATTTCGAAAGAGTGCTCCTGGAGCTGCGCAAGCGCGGTTTTGCGCTCGGCCGCCCGCGCAAAGACGAGTACGTAGTGCAGCTGTTGGCCCATGTGCGCAAAGGCGGCGCCCGCGAGCGCCAGCTCATGGACCAGCTCCTGGTTTCGGCCCTGATTGAAGCCCGCAGCTGCGAGCGGTTTAAATTGCTCTGGCAACATATCGCCGACCAGGAGCTGAGTAAATTCTACTACGAATTAATGGTGTCGGAAGCCGCCCATTTTGTGAGCTACGTGGACCTGGCCAAAGAATATTGCGACCCTAAAACCGTGGATGAGCGGCTGCAGGAATTGCTGGTAATTGAAGGCGAAATCGTAACGAATTTGCCGGTGCGCGACGACCGGATGCACTAATAGAGCCGTGCTGCCCTGGCCGTGGGTCGCGGACGTGAAGCTGACAAGCAAAACGTCCTGCCGCGTCCGTAATCATCCGCCTTTCGCGACCGTTGATGTGCTTGCCGGCGCCCGTGCTTCGGAACTCAAAAAGAAACGGCGCCAGCGCCACAGACTGGCTGCTCACGCACCCGGACGAAAGTGTTTCGGCCCGGTTATCCGCTGGGCGGACAACCGGGCCGAAATTAGTAGCGGCCCCGCACCGGGGCCGCTGGGAAGAACTTAGCCCAGGTACGGCTTCAACGCCCGCGAGCGGGTGGTGTGCTTGAGGCGGCGAATGGCCTTTTCCTTAATCTGCCGCACCCGCTCCCGGGTGAGGGTGAACTGTTCGCCAATCTCCTCCAGCGTCAGCGCCGCGTGGCCATTCAGCCCGAAGTGAAGCGTGACAACATCGGCCTCGCGCATGGTGAGGGTCGAGAGGGCCCGCTGCACCTCCCGGCGCAGGGAGTCGTTCAGCAAGCCGGCATCGGGGCTTTCCGCGTCCTCGTTCTCCATCACATCGAGCAGGCGGTTTTCCTCCCCCTGCACGAAGGGCGCGTCCATCGAGACGTGGCGGCCCGAGATTTTGAGCGTGTCCACCACTTCGGAGGTGCTCAGCTCCAGCAGCTCGGCAATCTCATCGGGCGAGGGCTCGCGCTCGAACTTCTGCTCCAGCTCCGAGAATGAGCGGCTGATTTTATTGAGCGAGCCCACCCGGTTCAGGGGCAGGCGCACGATGCGGCTCTGCTCGGCCAGGGCCTGCAGGATGGACTGGCGAATCCACCATACGGCGTAGGAAATGAACTTGAAGCCCTTGGTTTCGTCAAAGCGCTTGGCCGCTTTTATCAGGCCCAGGTTGCCTTCGTTGATGAGGTCGCCCAGGGTCAGGCCCTGGTTCTGGTATTGCTTCGACACCGACACCACGAAGCGCAGGTTGGCTTTGGTCAGCTTTTCGAGGGCCATCTGGTCGCCCTCGCGAATGCGCTGGGCGAGTTCTACTTCCTCGTCTATCGACACCAGGCTCACTTTGCCAATCTCCTGGAGGTACTTGTCCAGCGACTGGCTTTCGCGGTTGGTAATCTGTTTGCTGATTTTGAGCTGTCTCATTCGGTAATGGTACGACTAATTCGTTTTTGGGATGGGGACAAGACCAAGCCCCGGTCCCTTGCTATCGGGCCTGGTCCAATGGGTATCAATATCGCGCCCCGCCAAAAGGTTCACGGCATGGGCAAATTTTCGGTTTCGGCTGGGCCAACCGGGCCGCCGGGCTACGAATGGGCACGAGCAAAGAAGCTGCTCAGCTCACCAGCGTCAGCCCCCTTACGTGGTAATCATCGACGAAGGTACGGGCCCTGAGCCGGCGCCTTTGCCGCGCTTGCAATTAAGCACGCAAAATAGTCCATCCGCCTAATTCCTCAGCGGTCTGTCAGCTGTGCGGCACAATGCAGAAATTTTCTATGCCCGCGCAATCACAATGCTGCCGCAGAAGCCCGCGGGAGGCGCTGCTGCCACCGGCCGGGCTGGTCACAGCGCCGGCAGCACCGTGCCGCTCACTTCGCCAAAGCCGATGCGGACGCCGTCTTTCTCGGCATAGCCGCGCATCGTCACCGTGTCGCCATCGAGCAGGAATTTGCGCTCCGAGCCATCGGCCAGCGGCACGGGGCGGGTGCCGCGCCAGGCCAGCTCCAGCATCGAGCCCAGGGAATCGGGCGTGGGGCCGGAGATGGTGCCCGAGGCGTAGAGGTCGCCGGCTTCGAGGTTGCAGCCGTTGGAGGCGTGGTGGGTGAGCTGCTGGGCCATGCTCCAATACATCAGGCCGAAATTGGTGCGGCTGATGGTGGTTTCGGGGCCGTTGGCGGGCGTGAGGGCTACTTCGAGCTTTACGTCGAAATTGTGGGCGCCGCTTTGGGCCAGGTAGGGCAGCGGCGTGGGCTCCTGCGTGGGGCCGGCCAGCCGGAAAGGCTCCAGCGCATCGAGCGTCACCACCCAGGGCGCGATGCTGCTGCCGAAGTTCTTGGCCAGAAACGGCCCCAGCGGCACGTATTCCCAGCTTTGCAGGTCGCGGGCGCTCCAGTCATTGAACAGGCACAGCCCGAAAATATGGTCCTCGGCCGCGTCAATATTCACGGTACTGCCCAGCGGGGTGCCGGTGCCGACCACAAAAGCCATTTCCAGCTCGAAATCGAGCTGCCGGCTGGGGCCGAACGTCGGGGCTGCCTCATCGGGGGCCTTGCGCTGGCCGTTGGGCCGGCGGATGTCGGTGCCCGACACCACGATGCTGCTGGTGCGGCCGTGGTAGCCAATGGGCAGGTGCCGCCAGTTGGGCAGCAGGGCATTGGCCGGGTCGCGGAACATGGTGCCCACGTTGGTGGCGTGCTCGATGCTGCTGTAGAAATCGGTGTAGTTGGCCGGCTTCACGGGGCGCAGCATGCGCACCTCGGTCTGGCGCAGGAGGCAGTCGCGCACGGCCAGCTCGTTGTCGCGCAGGCGGGGTTCGTCGTGGCGCAGCAGCTCGCTCACGCGCTGGCGCACGGCCCGCCAGGCCGGCCGGCCCAGCCGCAAAAACGCATTGAGCGAGCGGCGGCGAAAAACCTTGGGCTGCGCGTCGCCCAGCTCCTCCAAATCCTCAAAAAAACCGAACTGGCTGGCCGCGTACAAATCAAACACGTAGCCGCCAATGGCCACGCCCAGGTGCGGCCCCCGCTCGTCGGTTTCAAACACGCCAAAGGGCAGGTTTTGAATGGGAAAGTCGCTTTCGGGGCGAATGTCAATCCAGGAACGGAGGCTGGGCGAGTTGAGCGCGTTGGTGGGCATTAACAGTAACGGGATGGGGGTGAAGAGAAGAACGTCATGCCAAGCGCAGCCAAAGCTTCTCGCCTGTGGTAAGCAACCCCGTCGTAAGTACGGGCTGAATTACCTGAGCACGCGAGATGCTTCGGCTAAGCGCAGCATGACGTTCTGAATGAGAGCAATTTCAGGCTTACCGCGCTTCCACGGCCGTGATTTCCGGCACTGCTTTTTTCACGGTGTCTTCCAGGCCGGCGCGGGTCATGGTCGACATGGGGCAGGCCCCGCAGGCCCCTTCCCATTCCAGCTGGAGCACGCCTTCGGGGGTGATGTTGGCCACGCGCACGTTGCCGCCATCGGTGGCCAGGTAGGGGCGCAGGGTGTCCAGGGCCGCTTCGATGCGGGGCATCAGCGGGTGGTCGAAAGGGGGGGGAGAGGTTGTCGTTTCCACGGCTGTTAGGAGTTCATCTGGACGACGGCCGTTTTGGGGGCCACGTTGTTGCGGATACTTACTTGCCGGGCCACGGCCTCGGCGAGGTCGGCAAAGAGCTTGCCCACGGCCGACTCCGGGTCCAGTACGGCGGGCTGGCCCTGGTCGCCGTTTTCGCGGATGCTCTGCACCAGCGGCAGCTGGCCCAGCAGCGGCACATCGTGCTGCGCAGCCAGGCGCTGGCCGCCATTCTCGCCAAAAATAAAGTATTTGTTGTCGGGCAGCTCGGCCGGCGTAAACCACGCCATGTTCTCCACCACGCCCAGCACCGGCACGTTGATTTGCGGCTGACGGAACATCTGCAAGCCCTTCTGGGCATCGGCCAGGGCCACTTTCTGCGGCGTGGTCACGATGACGGCACCCGTCACGGGCACGGTTTGCACCAGCGTGAGGTGAATGTCGGACGTGCCGGGCGGCAGGTCGAGCAGCAGGTAGTCGAGCTCGCCCCAATCAACCTCGGTAATGAACTGCTTGAGCGCCGACGAAGCCATGGGGCCACGCCACACAATGGCGCTTTCGGCCGGGGCCAGGAAGCCGATGCTCATCAGCTTCACGCCGTATTTGATGATGGGCTGAATCAGGTTTTTGCCGTTCGGGCCCTGAAAAACGTGCGGAGCCTCGTTCTCCACGTCGAACATCACCGGCACGCTGGGGCCGGAAATGTCGGCATCGACCAAGCCGACTTTGGCGCCGGTGGCGGCCAGGGCCACGGCCAGATTAGCCGTCACGGTGCTCTTGCCCACGCCGCCCTTGCCCGAGGCAATGGCGATGATGTTTTTCACGCCGGGCAGCAGGTCGCTCCGGTTGTGGCGGCCGGTGGTCACGCGCGAGGTCATGGTAATCACCACGTTGGCATCCTTGTCCACCATCGTGTGGATGGCGCGCTCGCAGGCATCGTGAATGAGCTGCTTGAGCGGGCAGGCGGGCGTGGTGAGCACCACGGTAAACGCGACGGTGAGGCCGTCGATGGCAATGTTCTCAATCATGTTGAGCGTCACGAGGTCCTGGCCCAGGTCGGGCTCTTCCACGTAGCTCAGGGCTTTGAGAACGGCTTCTTTGGTAATGGTCATTGGCGAAAGCAAAGCGCCGGAAACTGGCGTACGGCAAAGATAACCCACGAAGCGGCGGGGCGGTTCGGGCGGCGGCCAAATTGCCTTTTTATGAATGTTTCATGAATTGCAAGCAGGGCCGCTGGGAAATCGGCGAAAATTACCCATATTTACCTAGTGCATATTCCCGAAACTTTACCGCCTTTTCCTATGCAAGAACTTTACAAAACATATAATAACAACGCTTTACCTATGGACAGTGGACCTGCCGCTGAGGATGAGCAAGCGGAGGTGCTGGTGCTGGAGCTGGTAGTGCCCATGACGGCAGTAACCGTACTGCGCCAGCCGGTTTCTACGGCGAACCGGGCAATGCAGCACCTGGCGGTGAGCAGCACGGTGCCCGGCCGGGTACTCGTTCAGCTGCAGGTAAACAACACGGCCCTTGCCACTGCATGGTGCACCACGGCCACGCTTGCAGCGGCCGGAGCATCGCGGCAGGCACGGCTATAAGCCAGCAGTGGTGCACGGACTGCGCCAGGCGCGGCAGCCGCCGCTCAACGGGACAAAAGCAACAAGAGCCGGCAGCGCTGCCGGCTCTTGTTGTAATATTCAGGTCTGTAAACGCTTAGCGGGGCGTGAAGGCCAGGGCCAGTCCGGCTCCGCCGCCGGGCGCGTAAGTGGGCACCAGCAGCAGCTTGTGCGCCAGGCGCGGCGGCAGCGCCTTGGTGAGGGCCGGGTAGAGGTGCCAGATGGTTTCGGCCGAAAGAAAGCCGATGCCGGCGCCGGCCAGCACATCGGTGGCCCAGTGCTTGTTGCCCAACAGACGCATAGCGCCGGTGGCGGTGGCCACGGCGTAGCCGCTCACGCTCAGCCAAGGGTACTGGCGGCCGTATTGCTCGTGCAGCAGCGTGGCCGTGAGAAAAGCCTGCGAGGTGTGCGACGACGGAAACGAACTGAGGTCGTTGGGGTTGTATGGTCGAGGCTCGGCGGTGATGCGCTTGAGGTTGCTCACCACGCCGGCGTCCAGCTCGTGCGCGGCCAGGTAAATGAGGGTGAATCCGACCGCCGACCGTTCGCCCTTGTGGCCAGTGGCCATCATGGCATACGCCATAGCTAAAGGCACATGACGGGTGTAATCGTCAATACCGTGAGCATCGAAGCCCCGGAACATTTCCTGGGTTTCCTGCTGCATATCCTGCTTCGCCCGGCACAGCGTTTCATTATAGGTGGGGCTGTGCGCCAGCACGCCAAGCGCCACCAGCGCCGACGGCACGGCAATGCGCAGCGCGGCCCGTTGGCTGCTGGTCAGGCGCGGCGCACGAACCAGCGAATCGGCCGCGCCGACAGGCAGTTGCTGAGCAGAGACGGCCGCGCCGGGCAAGCCGGCGAGCAGTAACAAAACAAGCCGTAAGCGTATCAGAAACAATGGCATGAAAGGAGGGTGTAACGGTGGTTGTTAAAGTTACAATCCTCTGGCGCAGGAGCCTGATAAAAATGGGTGAGTGCCCACTTATGCCAAGCGAAAGCCGATAAATAACGGCTCAATGCGCGTACACATGGTGCCAAAAAAAAGCTCCCGCCTGGGTCAGCGGGAGCTTCTCAACTGGAATACGGTGCAGGGCTTAGGTTTTCTGCTTCTTCTTTTTGGCCGCCGGAAACAGAATATTGTTCAATATCAGCCGGTAGCCGGGCGAGTTGGGGTGCAGGGCCAAATCAGTAGGCTCTTCGCCCACCAGGTGCTGGTAGTCCTCGGGGTCGTGGCCGCCGTAAAAGGTCCAGGTGCCCTTGCCCAGCGTGCCGTGGATGTAGCGCGCCTCGCCGGTCTGCTTCGTCTCGCCCATAATGACGACATCGGACTTGATGAGGCTCTTGCGGAAAGCCGTGGTCTGGCCCATGAAGCCGTGGATGGTTTTTTCGTGGTCCTGGGTGAGCATGGTGGGCACCGGGTCGTACTTGGCCGAGTACGTGAAGAGCGAGAAATAGTCGTTCTGCTCGCCCAGGCCCCGCTCGTTGGGCTGCATGTCGATGTTGGAATACTCGTACTGGTAGGGGTTGCGCTCGAGCTGAAAGTTCTGGAAGGCCAGGCAGCGGTTGAAGTTCAGCTTCGATTGCGCGGCCGGGTCGGCAGGGTCGCCGTCGTACATGGTTTCCACCATGTCGATACCCAGGCCGGCCAGGGCAATGTCATACGAGTCGGTGGCCGAGCACATGGCAAATAAAAAGCCGCCGCCCGCAATGAATTCCTGCATTTTGGTGGCCACCGCGCCTTTCATCTGGCTCACCTTGGCGAAGTTGTTCCGCTTGGCGGCGGCTTCGGCGTCGCGCTGCTGCTGCTGGTACCAGGGCGCGTTGCGGTAGGTGGCGTAAAACTTGCCGTATTCGCCCGTAAAGTCTTCGTGGTGCAGGTGCAGCCAGTCGTACTTCGGCAGCTCGCCCTTCAGCACCTCGTCGTCGTAAATCTGGGTGTAGGGGATTTCTGCGTAGGTGAGCACCATGGTCACGGCATCGTCCCAGGGCTGCTTGCCTTTGGGCGTGTACACCGCAATTTTGGGCACTTTTTCCAGCTTCATCACGTCCATGTTGGCGTTCGGGTCGGCTATTTCCTGCAGAATGCCGGTGTACTGCGCCTCGCTGATAACCTGGTAGCTGACGCCGCGCACGGCCAGCTCATTCTCGGCCCCGGCCACGGCCTCGAAGGCAAAGGACCCGCCCCGGTAGTTCAGGAGCCAGTCGACGGGCACCTCGCGCTGCAGCAGCCAGAACGCAACCCCATAGGCCTTGAGGCACTCTTTCTGGGTGTTGTCCATCGGAATGAACACGTGGTTGGCGCGGGCCGCCAGTGGGGCGGCCATCCCGGCCAGGGCCACCAGCATAAAGAAAAGAAGTCGCTTAATGAGCATCATTTTTAGCAAAAGAAACGCACCAGCCCAACGACGTTGCGGCGGCTGTGGTTCAAGTTAGGTGCCGGCCGCCGAACTTTGGCTGCCGTTGCCGCCGAAGTGGCTGCTGTAATTCAACCAGCCACCGCCGCGATAAGCAACTTCGCGCTCAACCGGCTACCCGACGAGCGCCCCGAAAATCCCGTATCCGCATCCTTATGAGTCCCTTCGAAAACGTCCGCGAAGCCTTCCGCTCCATCCGTGCCAACCTGCTGCGGACCATTCTCACGGCGCTCATTCTCAGCATCGGGCTGCTGGCGCTGGTGGGCATCCTCACCTGCATCGATGCCATCAAGAATTCGCTGTCCGACACCTTTGCCAGCCTCGGGGCCAACTCCTTTGAGCTGCACGCCAAGGGCTACACCAACCGCTTCCGGCGCGGCGGGGTGCAGGCCCGGCAGTACCCGCCCATCAGCCTGCTGCAGGCCAAGCTCTACAAAAAAGCCATGGGCGACGATGCCCAGGTGGGCCTGTCGGCTTTCATTGCGGGCGCCGTCGAGATGAAGGCCGACGGCATCAAAACCAACCCCAACATGCAGGTGATTGCGGGCGATGAAAACTACCTGAAAATCGAAGGCTACAACCTAGCCGAAGGCCGCATTTTTTCTCAGGCCGAGCTCAACAGCGGAGCCAATGTGATGGTGGTGGGCAACGAAATCAAACTCAAGCTGTTCCCCAAGCAAACCCCGATAGGCAAGTACGTGATGGCCATGGGCCGCCGCTTTCTGATAGTGGGCCTGCTCGAAAAAAGCGGCAGTGGCGCCGGTGGTGGGGGCGGCGCCGACCGCATTGCCCTGCTGCCCCTCGAAACCGGCAACCACATGCCCCGCCAGCGTGCCCTTACCTTCGATGTGAAGACGGCCACCGACAAGCACGGCGAGATTAACTTCCTGATGGGCCAGGCCACCGGCATGATGCGCGCCGTGCGCCACGACAAGCTGGGCCAGGAAGACAGCTTTGTGGTAGAAAGCAGCGAGTCGCTGGCCAACGACCTCGAATCTATTTCGGGCAAAGTGCGGGCCGGCGGCAGCATCATGGCCTTCACCGCGCTGCTGGGCGCCAGCATTGCCCTCATGAACATCATGCTGGTATCGGTGACGGAGCGCACCCGCGAAATCGGAATTCGAAAAGCCCTCGGCGCCACGGCCAAGCAAATCCGGCTGCAATTTCTAATCGAAGCCATTGTAATCTGCCTGCTGGGCGGCACGGTGGGCATCATCCTGGGCGTGCTCAGCGGCAATCTGGTGGCCAAGTTTGTGGGCTCCGGCGCGTTCCTGGTGCCGTGGATTTGGATGGTGGTGGGGCTGGTTATCTGCGTGGGAGTGGGGCTGGCTTCGGGCTACTACCCGGCCAGCAAAGCGGCCGCGCTCGACCCCATCGATTCGCTGCGCTACGAATAGGGACCGGGTGATTTGCGGCGCTTTCTTATACATTTGCACAACTACTCATTTGTGCAAATGGCCGCTCCTGTTACTCCCGTCGTGCCCATCGACCAACGCTTCGCGCAGCTAATTCAGCAGTTTGGCCTGACCAAGAACAGCTTCGCTGTCTCACTGGGCAAGACGGCCAGCGTAGTGCAGCACCTCATCGATGGCCGCAATAAGCCCGGCTACGACCTGCTGTGCAAGGTTTTTGAGATATACCCAAATGTGTCACGCGACTGGCTGCTGCTGGGCCGGGGCCCCATGCTGGTAAGCGGCGAGCCAGCCCCCAGGCCCGCAACTCAACCCCCGGCGCCGGCCGCTGAGCCTGCGCTCGAGCCCATTGATTTATCGGATATTGAAATCCCGGCGGCCCGGCGGCCTGGGCCCGGCGTGGCGGGCAGCCGCCTGCAGCCCGCCGAAATTGCCGCGACGCTGGCCCTGGCAGCGGCGGCCAATCAGCCTGCCCGCACCGTGGCGCCCGCGCCGGA
>NZ_BAAGWC010000030.1:0-54024 GCF_054780555.1 Hymenobacter daeguensis | reverse complement strand
ACCTCGGGCTACTTCGTCGAGTACGGCGGCCTCGAGGCCTGCACCCCCACGCTCTTCGCCACCGGAACCGTTACCGTCAACGTTAGCGGTAACGCCTCGCGCAGCACGGCCGGCACCAAAGGCCAGACGGTGCTCGAAGCCGCGCCGAACCCGAGCAACGGCCAGTTCCGCGTGCGGATGGTGGCCGGCACGGAAGGCCCGGCCCAGGTGGACCTGTTCGACCTGCAGGGCCGGCGCGTGAGTGCGCTGTTCAGCGGCTCGATGCAGGCCGGCGAGGAGCGCATCGTGCCCGTGAACGTGACCGAAGCTTCTTCGGGCCTGTACATGGTGCGCCTGCAGAGCGGCAAGGACGTGAAAGTCGTGCGCGTGTCCATCCAGAAGTAAGCCCCTCCGGCTGAACGCCTGAACCGGCAAAAAAAGAGCCCCGGCCAATTTGGCCGGGGCTCTTTTTTTGGAGATAGATGATTGACTGTTAAAGAGAAATGCAGTGGTGTGTGCCGGCTGTGCCCGGGGCTGTGCCGCGCAAAGCTGCCCGCCTCGCGAAATGGGGTTTATTTAATAAAGCATAGCAATTATATTTGGTTTCGGGTTCTTTGCGCCGCCAATTGATTTTGCCTGTTGCGGCGTTTTTTCAGTGCATCCGGGCCGGTTGCAAGGGGCATCTCACCCTGTCTGGCGCTTGCGGCTTCCTCATCATTACCCAGCCTGTGGCGGCTGGCTTCACTGCTCCTTATGGAAAAACCTTACGCCGGGGACAAAGTACACCTGCTCTACCTCGACAGCCTGCGCGGCGTGGCCGCGCTGGTGGTGGTGGTGCACCACGCGCTGCTCCAGGTCAACTTGCAGGGGTATGCCCTCACCACGGCGCAGACGTGGTTTCTGGCGCTGTTTCAGAACGGGCATTACCCGGTCAACTTCTTCATCGTGCTCTCGGGCTACTGCCTGATGCTGCCCGTGCTGAAAACCAATTACGAGCTGAAAGGCGGGGCGCTGAGCTTTTTCAAAAAGCGGGCGCGGCGCATTCTGCCGCCCTACTACCTGGCCATGCTGCTCTCGCTGCTGCTCATTGCGCTGCTCATCGGGCAGAAAACCGGTACGCACTGGGATGTCAGCATTCCGGTCACCAAAACCGACGTGCTGATGCATGTGCTGCTGATACAGGATTTGCTGGTGAGCACGGGCGGCAAAATCAACCACTCCTTCTGGTCTATTTCGGTGGAGTGGCGCATCTATTTCCTGTTTCCGGTGCTGCTGCTGCTGTGGCGCAAAATCGGGGCGGCGCGCACCGTCGCGTTGGTCGTCGTTGGGGCCTTCGCCCTGGTGGGCGCGCTGAAATTTCTGCACAAAAGCTACCCCGACCTGAATAACAACCCCAACGGCATCGTGCCGCACTACCTGCTGCTCTTCGCGCTGGGCATGCTGGGGGCCGATATTTCCTTTGCCCGGAGCGGCCTGTGGGCCCGGCTGACCGCCACCCACTGGACGGCGGCCCTCGTGCTCACCACCGGCCTCATTGCGGCGCTATCCATTGCCTCCGAGACGTTTAGCGTCATTCCGTGGCAGCTCATCGATGTGTGCGTAAGCGTGTGGGGCGTGTGCCTGCTCGTCATCTGCCACCGCATTCAGCACACGCCCGCCGGCGCGCACCACGGCCTCAAAGCGCTGATGGGCTGGAAGCCCCTGGTGTGGGTGGGCACGTTTGGCTACAGCCTCTACCTCATTCATGCGCCGCTGCTGCAGGTGCTGACGCAGTACGTGCTGATGCCGCTGGGCCTCAATCCGTTCGCAGGCTTTCTGGTGCTGAGCACCGTGGGGCTGGTGGCCATTGTGGGCGCGGCCTACGGGTTCTTCCTGCTCTGCGAGCGGCCGTTCATGACCCGCCGGCAGCCCTCGGTGGCCCTGGCGGCGGTGGTGGAGCCAGCCATTTAGCCTGCCCCGGCCCGCCACCAGCGGCTGCCGGCGGGCGCGGCCAACCCGAATCGATTTGTGGCAACAGCCTTGGAAAAGCCCTGCTCTGTAGCCGATAAACCATAAGTAATACAAGTATATTCGCTTACGTGGCGCTATCTTCGCCCGGGCGGTAATGCCAACGGAATATGGGTATGGAAAACAAGAAGAAGAACCTCGTCGTGGCCCCGTGCGGCAACGCTTCCACGCTATTTGCCACGGACTGGCTGCGCAATCCGGCGGAAAAAGAGTTTGATGTCTGCCTGCTTTTTTATCACCCGGTCATCAATGAGCCAGCGCTTTACGAAGGCGTGGAGCATTTCTACCACTTGAAGGACTTCAAGTACCGAATGCTGCACACGCTGCTCACAGCGGAAGCCCCGCAGCTCATCGACGAGTACGAATACTTTTTCTTTCTCGACGACGACATTGCGATGGACACGGCCGCCATCAACCGCATGTTTGAGCTGAGCCGCACCTTCGGCACGGCCATCTCGCAGGCTTCGCTCTCGCACGACTCGTTCTGCAGCTGGCCCATTTTCAAAAACAAGCCCAACTGCCTGCTCCGCTACGTGGGCCAGGTGGAGGTGATGGCCCCGCTGTTCAGCCGCGTGGCGCTGCAAAAGTGCCTGGTGAGCTTCAACGAAAACAAGTCGTCGTGGGGCCTGGATTCGGTGTGGCCGAAGATTCTGGGCTACCCGCGCAACGAGATGGCCGTGTTCGATGACGTGATAATGGAGCACACCCGGCCGGTGGGCGGCGGCGAGCTGTACAAGAAAATTCAGGCCGACCCCCACGAAGAATGGGAAGCAGTGGTGAAAAAGTACGACGCCATCAAGGACAACTACGTGGAATACGGCCGCCTCGAATACGTGAGCGAGCAATACAACCCCGTGATTTTCAGCTTGTATAAGCTGCGCGAGCAGGCCGACAAGCTCAAGCAGCACATTCAGGACTACGACGTGATGTCGCGGGTGAAAAACCGCCTCAACATCAAAGCCTAGCAGCTGCGCAACGCCCCAAAACACACGCCCCCCCAGAGCAATGCTCTGGGGGGGCGTGTGTTTTGGGGCGTTGCGGCCGATTACCGGCTTTCCTGGAAAGACTGGTCAAGCGCTTCGAGCACGGCGGCTCCCTGCTGGGCATCGAACTTGCGGGCGTAGAGCCGCGCCGATGCCTGTAGCGCGGGCAGGTCGGCCGGGGTAAAGGTTTTGGGACTGTGCCCGCCGCCCGACCAGTCGATGTAGCGCAGGTTGTTGTTGATGACCGTGGGCGCCAGCGGCGAGTTGAGCACAATGGATTGAACCACAAACTCATCGGAGCCCCAGGTGTACCGGAAGAAGCGTTGCAGCCGGGGGCGCGCATCCAGAAAACCGAGCACGTAGGCCGCGCATTCGCGGCTCAGGGTGTACCAGCCGCCCATGTTGCCGCCGTAGAGCACCGGCAGTGGCGGCCGGCGGCGCGGCAGCAGCGCATTGAGCACGCGCTGCAGCGCATACCGCCCCCGAAACGAGAGCTCGGTGAAGTGGTACCGGTCGAAATGGCTGGCATTGGCCTGCCACCAGGCCGAGCCCTGCGCCTCGTATTCCAGAAACGAGTGGCCGAGGTGCCGTGCCAGAAACGCATGGATGGCCGCCACCGGCTTGATGGGGTAGTCTTCGCCGCTCAGCAGGTTGATGAAATCGTAGGGCCGGCCGGTGTGCAGGATTTCGCGCATGCCCTCCAGCGAGGCCTGCGTGAGGCTGTAGCCGCCCCACTTCACGTCGAGCCGAACCTGGGTAAACTGCACATTGGGCAGCGCAGCCAGGTGGGCAAAGGGCTGATAATCGGTCTTCTGGTCGAGGTGAATGTAGAGGTCGGCCTGCGGGTGGGCCAGGGCCTGCACCAGGCGCGCCAGCTGGGCCGGCGCTTTGTGGGCCAGAATCAGGTGGGCAATTCTCATGCGACCGTGGACTGAGGCTGCGTGGGCTCCTGGCAGGGCCTGAGCGGCGTAGTTTTGCCAAATACCCCCCACAGCAGCGTGCGCGCCTCCCAGAAACCGGTAACGATGATGTCGCGGATGGACAGCGGCAAAAAGCGCTTCAGCTGCAGGTAGCCGTACACAAAGCCCACGATGGCCGTGGGGAACGAGGCCAGCGTGATGCCGTAGATGTTGGGAAACAGCAGCAGCACCACCGTGTCGCCGGCAATGTTGGTAGCCAGCATGATAAGCACTTTGTACATGTTGATGCGCGGCTGGTTCACCACATCGAGCGTCACGCCCACAAAGCGGTCGATGGGAAACAGAATGGCCAGGCTCATGATGATGCGCAGCAGATTGGCGGCTTCGGTGCCCCGGTACTTATTGCCGCCCACCAGGGCTATCGGAATATCGGCCAGCAGCACCGTGCCCAGAATGATGGGCACGAAGGCCCAAGTGAGCACGCCCGCGTTTTTGCGCAGCAGCCGGGCCACTTCGGCCAGGCGGCCCTGGTGGTAGGCGGCCGAAAGCGTGGGAATGGCCGTGGCCGTGAAGCTGCGCAGGGGAATGTTGATAATCTCGCCAAAACGCCCCGCCACGCTGTAGATGGCAAGGGCGGCCGGGCCCAGCATGAAGTTGATGAAGTAGGTGTCGGACAGGGAGAGCAGGTTGGTGGCCACGTAGCTGCCAAAGCTGTACTTGCCAAAGTGCGTCAGCTCCCAGATGCAGGCCGCCGTGCGGGCACGCAGGCTGCCCAGCCGCGCCCAGCCCAGGGCCAGCGAAACCAGGCTGGTGCCCACCGAGGCCGCCAGGTAGCAATACACCACGTACTGCAGGCTGCCGGTGTGGGTGAGGAGCATGATGCCCACGCCCAGCACAAACAGTCCCTGCGACAACAAGCGGATATACAGGATTTTATCGAACCTCATTTCGGCCTGCAGCACGTTGGTGGCGATGTAGTAGGGCAGCGTGGCCAGCAGCGTGAGCCCAAACCAGCGCAACAGCAGCGCCATCTCGGTGGATTGGTGGGCAAAGGGGAGAAATAACGCTACCAGGTTGAGCAGCAGCATGATGCCCGTAATGGCCAGCGCAATAATCCAGGCCGAGCCAATGACTTCGGCGCTGCGGGCGGGCGTGGCCCCCGAGCAGGCCCGGATGAAGGCCGTGGTGAGGAAACCCGTCCGGAAAGCATCGGCCAGGCCAATGTTGGAAATGAAGAAAATCCACAGGCCCACTTCCCGGATGGGCAGCGCCCGGTAGAGCAGCCCCAACGACACAATGCCCAGCCCCGACACCGCCACGTTGCCGGCCAGCGACAGGAACTGGTTGTTGCCGAGGTACGAATACAGTTTAGCAGGCAAAAGCTTTCTCATGGTGTGCAAAGTGCTTGCAGACAGGGCCGTAAGGGCCGGAAGTGCAGGCTAAGGCCGGGGCTTGTTAACGGGCTGCCGCCCGCTGCGCCTTGGCCCAGGCAGCGGGCTGGCTGTTGCGGAAAAACCGGACCGCGCCCTGAAAAACGGCCACGTTCATCATCGTAAAATAAAGCGGCACCAACAGCGGCCCGGCCGGCTTGCCCTGTGCCGCCCGCCACCAGCCCAGCGCCGCCGCGCCATAAAAAGCCCCTTGCAGCGCCAGCAGCAGCGCATAGAAGCCGCCGTATTGCGCGGCCAGCACGGCATTGAGCGGCAGCAGCGCGGCCAGCAGGGCGGGCGTCAGCGTCCAGCGCAGCACCCGGTGCGAGAAGTAGAGAAACGCCACCACCGGCTGCCGAAACGGGTTGAGCAGCGACAGCAGCCGGGACATGGCCTGCCAGCCGCCCGCGCAGATGCGCACCTTGCGCTTCATCTCCTCGCCGAGCGAGAAGGACGGCGGCTCCATGGCGTAGGCTTCGGGCTCATACATAACCTGATAGCCGGCATCGACGATGCGCATGGACTGCACGAAGTCATCGAGAATGGTATCGGCCTCCAGGGGCCTGAACAGGCTGGTGCGGAAGGAAACCAGCTCGCCGGCCGCGCCCATCAGGCTGTAGATGCGCGAGTCGCAGCGCTTCAGAAACGACTCGTATTTCCAGTACAGGCCTTCGCCCGCGCCCGAGGTGCTGCCGTCGCTCAGCACCCGCTTCTCGCCCGATACCGCGCCCACGGCGGGGTTGGCGTAGTGGCGCACCAGGCGGCGCACCGCCTCGGGGTTGAGCATGGTGTTGCAGTCGGTGAAGATGACGTAGGGCGTGGTCACGTAGCGAATGGCGCGGTTTTCGGCCATCGACTTGCCGGCCCGCTCCGGGGCGTGCAGGTGCTGCACGGTGGGAAAAGCCGCCAGCACCTCGCCCGAGTGGTCGTTCGAGCCGTCGGTGATGAACAGCAGGCGCAGCTTTTCGGCCGGATAGTCGAGGGCCAGGCAGTTGCGCACTTTCTCGGCCAGAATATCGGCCTCGTTGTAGGCCGGCACCACCAGCGTCACCTCCGGCTCAAACGCCGGCCCGGCGGCGGGGGCCGGCCGCCGCGCCAGGCGCGCCCACAGGCCCACCACCAGGGCATAGCCCAGGTAGGTATAAAGCACCACGGCCAGGGCCAACCAGAATAGATATTGCAGCATAAATGAGAGGTATAACGAATTCAGAAACAAGAAGCTACCGTGCGGAATGCGACTGCCGGGCCAGCACTTCCTCATACACTGCACGCACCTGCCGGGCCGTTTCCTGCCACGAAAACTGCCGGATGCGCAGGAAGCCTTTGGCCACCAGCGCGGCCCGTTCGGCCGGGTCGTTTTGCAGGCGCATGATGGCGGCGGCAATGGTTTCGGGCCGGAAGGGGTCGATGAGCACAGCGGCATCGCCGGCCACTTCGGGCATGGCCGAGGTGTTGCTCGTGATAACCGGGGTGCCGCAGGACATGGCTTCCAGAATGGGCAACCCAAAGCCTTCGCGCAGGGAGGGGTACAGAAACAGCTCGGCCAGGCTGTACAGGGTGGGCAGGTCTGAGGTCAGCACGTAGCCGCAGAGCTTGATGTCGGCCCGCAAATCGGTCAGGCTCAGCTCATTCAGCAAGGCCTGTAAATCAGCTTCCTTGAAATTCAAAATGACCAGCTTCAGCTTGAGCTGCTGCTGAGCTTTGAGCTGCGCCATGGCCCTGAGCAGGCCCCGGAAGTTCTTCTTGGGGTCGGTGTTGGCCATGAACAGCATAAACTGGTCGGGCAGCTCCAGGCGGCGCCGGGCATCGGCCAGCACGGCCGGGTCGGTCACGGCCCGGAACTGCTGGCCCACCCCGTTGTACACCACTTGCAGCTGGCCGTCGGGCAGGGGCAGCTTTTCCCGAATGCGGCGGCCCTCGAAGTGCGAGATGGTGATGATGCGCTGGCAGGCGTGCACCACGCGGGGCACGTTCCAGCGACGGTAGAGGTTGCCCAGGCGCTGGTACCAAGTGCCCAGGCGCAGGTTCAGCGGCTCCAGAAAGATGACGTCGTGCAGCGTGAGCACCAGCGGCCGGCCGGCCCGCAGCGGGGCCGTGTTGCTGGTGCAGTGCAGCAGTTCGATGCCGGCCTGCGCCGCCGCCCGCGGCAGCAGCACCTGCTCCCAATAGGGGTAGGGCCCGCCGGGCACTTCGATGATGCGAAAGTTGGGCGTTTCCCGAATGACTTCCCGGTCTTCGTCGGGCTTCACGAAAATGAAGTATTCGTTCTCCGTATCAATTTCCTGCAGGTGCCGGATGAGCTCCAGCGCCACCACGTCCATGCCGTACTTTCGGGGCCGGAACAGCCGCTGGGCTTCGATGCCAATGCGCCGCCGCGGTGCCGCCGGACGTGGGCTGGCGCCAGCAGGGGGAGCAGTCAGCGGCAATGAGTTTGAAGAAGTCGGGGTCATAAAGCAGCGTAAAAAGGTGAAGGCACCGGCTCAGACGGCCTGCAGCCGGGTGGCGGCCAGGGCGTGGTACAGGGCCTGGGCGCTGGCCGCCCAGGTATGGCTTTGGGCGAAGGCAATGCCCTCGGCGGCGGGGCGCGGGCCGGCATCGGCCAGGGCCTTTTCCAGCAGGTGCAGCCAGTCGGCGGGGGTGTGGGCCAGGTAGGTATAGGGGGCAAACAGGTCCATGGCCCGCGTGTGGGTGGCCACCACCGGCCGGCCCATGGCCAGGTATTCGTCGATTTTGAGGGGGTAGTTTCCCTGCGTCAGCTCATTGGCCAGCTGCGGATTGATGCAGACGTCGAAATGCTGGAGGTAGGCCGCCAGCTGGTCGGGGCGCTTGCTGCCCAGGAAAAACACGTTTGGCAGCCCGTGCAGGGCGCTGCGCCGGAAGGCCTCGTCCTCGGGGCCTATCAGCACCAGGTTCCAGTGCGGGCGCTCGCGGGCAATGGTCAGCAGCAGGTCGATGTCCAGGCGCATTTCCGTGAGGAAGCCGGTGTAGCCGATGGTGGGCCGGGGCACGGCCGCCAGGTCGGCGGGCACGGCGTGCCGGGCGGTGGCGTCGTACTGGGCCAGCACGCAGCCCTGGCCAATGTCGTAGCTGTGCGGGTTGTGCGCCCGCGCGTAGTCGCCCAGATAGGCAGAGTTGGCCACCACCACATCGGCCTGGCGGCACAGCTCGGCCTCTACCCACGGCCCGTGCCGCCGGAAGTAGGGCTGGCCCAGCACGTAGTCGCGCACGTAGTAGGTGAAGCTGAGCGGAGCCAGCAAGCGCTTCATTTCCAGCCCTTGGGGAATAATGCCGTCCTGAAAAAAGTGGTATGCAGAAAACCCAATGGCTTCGGCGGCTTTGCGGATGCTGGCGGCCAGCAGCTGGCTGTTCCAGCGGTTCAGCTTGCGAAACAACGATTTCGACGACAGCCAGTTGATGGACAGGCTCAGCACCGGGGGCGTGAGCACCCAGAGGTTGGGCCCGGCCTGCACCAGGCTGGCCTCCTGGCCGCGCCACACCCGGATGCGCTGTTTCACAACGGCATCGCGGGAATCCCTCAGCACCGTATTCAGGTCCAGCGGCAGGTTTACGAACAGGACCTGGTTGTGCTTCGCAAATTCCTTGGCCAGGTTTTTAGCATTGAACGCCAGGCCCATGTCCCAGTTTTGCTGGCATAGCATGACGATGTTTTGCTCTTTCATAAGCGAACCACGGAGTGGCAAATTAGCGTCGGCCGGCCGCGCGCAGCCCGTGCCGAATGCCGATGATTAAACAAAAAAGGGCGGGCAGAAAGATGATTTCCCAGGGCATGGCAATGGCCGGCTAAGCACCGGGGCGGGGCGTGGAGGCCACGCCGTGCGGGGTGTGCATGAAGGAGGTTTTGGCTTTTTTCATTTGCAGCAGGGCCAGCACCATGGCCCCCAGCGCCACCGGCAAGTGCAGCACGGCCTGGCCCACCTGGCGGGTGTAGAGCCGCGCCGGCAGGGCCAGCAGCAGGGCGGCCCCCGCGCCGCCGAGCAGCCCCAGCCAGTAGCCGGCCGCCGGCCCCACCGGCCACAGCAGCGAAAGCACCAGCAGCGCGCCCAGTATGCCCAGTAGCAAAATGCGCGGCAACAGCATGGACTGCAACACCTTGTCGAAGAAATCGATGTTTCCCCTGAACAGCTGAGCTATTCCTTCGCGGAAATACTTCTGCAGAAACTCCTGCTGGGTGGCCAGCCAGCGCGTGCGCTGCGTGGCAAATACCTTGGAGTTCGGGATTTTCTCGTCGAGCACGAAGGCCTGGGGCAGGTAGGCGATTTTGCAGCGGTCGCGCAGCACCCGGAAATCAATCTCCTTGTCCTCGCCCGGCGTGTCGCCGATGTCCTGCAGCAGGCGGTGGAGGTAGTCATACTCGAAAGCCATGCCCGAGCCAATGAGCGCCGACGACATGCCCAGGCGCGTGTGGCCCTGCCGGAAAATGTGGTTGTTGATTTCCTCGTTGCAGGCATCGAGCACGGCGAAGGGCGAGTCCAGGTTTTTGGCGGTGCGGTGGCCCTGCACCACGCGGTAGCCGGCGGCGAAGGCCTCGTTGACCTGGGCCAGGAAGCCGGGGGCCATCTCGTTGTCCACGTCCAGAATCACGGCCACGTCGTAGGCCGCGCGGGGCAGCGCATCGAGCGCGGCGAGCAGGGCCTTGCCCTTGGTGCTTTTCACGAAGCTGACCTCGACCACGCCGGTGCCCTGCTGGCGCAGCGCGGCCACGGTGGCCGGCTGCAGGCCATCGGCAATGACGTGGACCGCGAACGCCCCGGCGTAGGCGTGGCGGCTGGCGGCGGGGCCGGTTTCCTGAATCACGGTATCGGCGTGGTAGGCGGGCATGAGCACGCACATGCGGCGGAGCACGGCCCCGGTGGCAGTAGGCACCAGGGCTACCGGCCGCCGGTGGCCGGCGATGGCAAAAAACAGCAGGTACAGCACGTTCAGCAGCAGGTAGCTACCCAGCAGGTACAGCAGCAGTGAGAAAAGTGAAACCAGGGTACTCATGATAAGAAACAGGAAAACGGGCCGGGGCGCAAGCCCGCACATGCCATTGGGCCGCTACGCGGCCGGGTGGCGGTGCCAAAGACGTAAGTTCGTCAAAGGCTGGACTAATTTATCGAATAAAAGGGCTCCGGCCACGCAGATAGCCGCCACAATGGGCACTTCATACAAGCTGATTTCAAGCTGCGAAACCGCCTTGAGATAGAGCGAGAAGATGAACAGGTGGGTGAGGTAGAGCGAAAACGAGAAGGACTCGAGCCACAGCGTGGCGCGGGTGAGGGCCGGCAGCCGCTGGCCCAGCAGAAAAAGCAGCACGCAGCCCGAGAAGTAGGCAACGAACATGAAGTAGTCGTTCAGCACGTTGCCCTGCTCGCCGGCAAAGCGGTTGAGCAGCACCGCCGCGCCCAGCGCCCCGCCCAGCAGCAGGCCGAAGCGCCCGGCCCCCAGCTGCAGCAGCCGGGGCAGCCACTGCTCGCGGGCCGTCACCAGGCCCAGCGCAAACAGCCACAGGTACTGCACGGCCGAGCTGCACCACACCCGCTCGTGCTGCACGCCCAGCCGCAGCAGCAGCCCGCTGTAGAGCAATGAGATGAGCAGCGCCCCGCACAGCAGCGCCGGGGCCGACAGGCGCCGCGAAACCGCCAGCAGCGCCGGCCACAGCAGGTAGAACTGCACAATAGTGGATATGAACCAGAAATGCGGCCCGAAGCTCTCCATGTACTGCGGGAAAAACATTTTGTACAGCAGCACATGGCTCAGGTACGCCGGCCAGCCGGCCGGATACAGCACCACGAACTGGTTGACGATGAAAATCAGTGTAATGGCCACGTAGTAAGGGACCAGTATTTTCTGAAACCGTTTAAAGTAGAAGCTGCCCCAGCTGGTGGTGCGCGAGAAATAGAGGCCGTAGCTGGACGCAAACAGAAAAACGTAGATGCCCGCGCCGCCTATCTGGTTGGCGCGGGCCAGCAGGGGCGGCAGCTGCGCATTTATCAGCAGATGGTAGAGCACGATGGAGCCCATGGAAAGACCGCGCGCGAAACTGATAAACACCTGTTTCTCGGCAACGGCGGGGCGGGCGGGAGCCCTGAGCAACGGCGCGGAAGGATGCATCGGAACGACGAGTCTGGGGGTGGAGGGCTGGTGGCCGGCCAACGGGCTAGCGGGATAGAAAATGGTTTTCGTGAATGTTGTGGCCCTGCAGGTGCCATTTCAGGCCGCGCCACAGGGCGCGCAGGTGGTCCCACTCGCGCCGGCTGGCGTGGCGCAGGCTGATTTTGGGCAGCGCCACCGACAGGAAAAACAGGCAGCCGCTCCACAGCCGCCAGCCGCGCGCGTTGCGCCGGATGTAGAGCAGGCGGTTGCGGTTCAGGTAATACGTGCGCAGCACCGAGCCCTGCCCCACCGATACCGACTCCTTGTGGTACACCGTGGCCCCGGCCTCGTAGTAGCTGTGGTAGCCCATGCGCTTAATCATCTCGCACCAGTCCAGCTCCTCGTAGTACAGGAAGTACAGCTCGGGCATGAGGCCGGCCTGCCGGATGACGTGGGTGGGCACCATCATGGCCGCGCCGTGGGCCAGGGCGGTGCGGTGCGAGGTGTTGTACTGCCCGGCATCGGGCTCCAGGGCCCCAATCACAAAGCCCCGGCCCGTGAGCGGGCTGATGCCGGTGCAACCCGCGTACTGAATCAGGTCGTTGGTGCCGTAGAAAATAATTTTGGGCGACACCACGCCCACCTGCGCGTCGCGTTCGAACACGGCCACCAGCGGCTCCAGCAGGTGCGGCACCACTTCGGTGTCGTTGTTCAGAAACAGGCAATAGTCGCCTTTGGCGGCTTTAATGCCCAAGTTGTTGCCGCCCGCAAAGCCCAGGTTTTCGGCCGAGCGGATGAGCTGCACTTCCGGAAACTGCTCGGCAATGGGGGCCGGGTCTTCGGTGGGCGAGGCGTTGTCCACCACAATCACCTCGTAGTGGGGGTAGGTGAGGCGGCGCAGCGAAGCCAGCAGGGCGCAGGTCACCTGGGCCTGGTTGTAGTTGATGGAAATGATGGAAACCAGCGGCTTACGCATGGGCAGCGGCTTTTAAGGACGGGGTATCGAAGGAGGGGCCCAGAAAAACCAGCACCCAGGACACGTAGAGCAGCATCGACGACGGCATCTGGTTCATGATTTCGTTGCCGTAGCTGCACATCAGAATGCCGCCGTAGCCGGCCGTGAGGGCCAGTAGCTTCTGGCGCAGCCGCGGGTCGCGCGTGTTCCAGACAATGCCGGCGCACTTGCCCAGAATGTAGAGCATGATGCCGAACCAGATGAGGAACCCCACGATGCCGTACTGCCCCCAGATTTTCACGAAGTAGCTGTCCGGCGGAATATGCGAGAGGAATTTATCCTTGTTGTAGGTTTTGCCCCAGGCCCCCATCACGCCCACGCCCCCGCCAAAAGGCCGGGTGGCGAGGTATTCGCGCATGGTTTTCTGGTTGTTGAGGCGGAACTGAAACGAGGGGTCGTTGGGGTCGAGGGCCGAGCGCATGCGGTACACGCTCTGGTTGCTGTCGCCGATGTGGGTGTATTTCATGATGAAAAACACGCCGGCCGCCACCACGCAGCCCAGCAGCAGCACCTTGAGCTGCTTGCTCAGGGCCAGGTAGATGAACACGCCCACCGCCAGCACAAACAGCGCCCCGCGCGTGCCCGAAATCAGCATGCCATAGAGCAGCAGGCCGGCCGCCGCCGCCAGCAGCAGCTTCTTGGGCCAGGAAAACGGGCCGAGGGCCAGAATCAGGCAAATCAGGCAGATGTGCGCCTGCGACGAGCCAAACTGGGCGGCATCGCTGTAGGTCGAAAACACGCGCAGCACGCCCCAGATAATGTGGGTGGTGCCCGGGCCTTCATCGAGCCAGGCCTGCTCCATGGCATCCACCCCAATGAATTTCTGCTTGATGCCGTAGAGCGTACCCACCAGCGAAAACCCGATGACGAGGTAGAGGAACAGGTTCAGGTCGCCCCTGCGGTTGAACACCAGAAACGCCAGCGGCACCGTGAGCAGCCACAGAAACGTGCTGGTGCGGCACTCGTTGAACCAGCCGGCCACGCTCACGCCCGCCGGGTTCAGCAGCTCCAGGATGTTGATGACAAACCAGGCGAAGGTGAGCAGGCACAAGTCGTTGCGCACCCGGCGCCACTGCGGCGGCTCGCGGTGGTAAAACAGCACCGCCAGCCAGGTGCTCACCAGAATGCCCTCCATGGCCAGCCCCACGGGCACGGTGGAATGCCGCGACAGGAAGTTGATGACGAAGCAGTAGCTGACGAACACCACGAAGCCCGCGTGCGGCGACCGGAACACCAGCACCACAAACAGGAGCAGGGCGGGCACCACCACCAGCAGCCCGGGCAGCACGGGCCCCACCAGGCTGGCCAGCCAGCCGGCTGCCAGCGCCCCCAGCAGCAGCAACGGCAGCAGCCAGCGCGAGTTGAGCAGGGCTTCGGAAAGAGGCGGGGCGGTTTTCATGGCCGGCTTAGCTCAGGTCCTCCTCGCTGTGGTGAAGGGCCACGCCCGAGAGCACCACTTCGACCGGGGCCGTGGTGGCGGCGCGCAGGCGCTCCACCGTCTGGTGGTCGGCGAGCCGCCAGGCGCGGGAGGCCGGCACCGTCAGAAAAATCAGATGCAGCTGGTGCAAAATGCCCACCGGCAGCACCTCCTCGCGCAGGGCCGGAAACTCCACGAAGATGACCTGCACGTTGGGGGTGGTTTCTTCCGGCATCTGCTTGGGCTGCGCGTGCTGCACCAGCTGCTCCAGCTGCCAGCCCTGCACGGCGGCCATTTCCGACGGGTAGAACAGCGACGGCGCTTCCTGGTCTTCGCTGTGGCCTTCGCTGTCGGGGTACAGGGCCAGGGTTTGCACGCCCATCTCGTGGCAGCGCTGGGCCAGGGCCTGGCACAGGGTGGTTTTGCCCTCCTGCCGCTGCACGCTGAAAATGCCCACCACAAACGGCGCGGGCGCGGGCGGCGTGTTGGCCTTCAGCAGAATGTGCCGCACCAGCTGGCCCAGGCTGCGCTGCTTGCTGGCCTGCAGCAGCTTGGTGGTTTTGGCCTGGGTGTCGAGCATGTAGCCCGCCACCGGCAGGCCAATCTCCCGCTCGGCCACCGAGGGTTTCTTCAACGATTTATCGAGCAGGCCCAGGCCCACCACCAGGCCGGCCGCAAACACGAAGCCGCCCGCGCCGCTCAGCAGCACCAGCAGCAGCAGCTTGCTGGTGCGGGGGTGCAGGGGCAGGTTGGGCGGGTCAATGATTTTGAGGTTGGCCGTGAGCTGGGTGTTCTGCTTCGAGGCCTTGCTCGAGTTCAGGCTGGTAAGGGCCGAGAGGTAGGCTTTTTCCGATAAGTCGATTTCGCGCTCAATGCGCTTGAGCGTGGCGCCCAGCGGGGCCATGCGCTGGTACTCGCGCTCAAACTCCTGCTTGCGGCGGTTCATCACCCCCAGCTTGGCGCGGTTCGACTCCACCAGCACCATGTCCTGCACCCATTCGTTGAGCAGCTCCTTGTTCGGGATGCCTTCGGGCGAGTTGCTGCGCGTGAAGTAGCTATCCACGTTGTTCTGAATGCTTTGCGCCACCTTGTCGGCTTCGTCCTGCAGCTGCCGGGCTTTGGCCGACTGCCCGGCTTCGCCCTGCTGGGCAAACAGCTGCTGGTCGGCCAGGGCGGCGTTCAGCTGGCTCAGCTTCTGGCGCTGCTCCACCACCTGGCGGCTGCTGAGCACGGCCGCTTCCCGGCCGCCCAGCTTGCGGTTCACGGCATTGAGGGCGGCCAGTGCGCCGGCGTATTGCTGGCTCACTTGGGTCATGTCGCTGGCCAGGGCCTCTTTTTCCGCCGCCACGTCCTTCGACTGCGCCTCGTAGTTGATGATGTTGTTGTCGCGGTTGAAGGCAAGGTTTTCTCCTTCGGCCTTGGCCAGCCGGTCTTTGGCCTTCGCCAACTCCCGCTCGTAGTAGTCAATCACGGAGTCGGTCTGGCCCTCGCGCAGGTTCTTGGATTCGGCCAGAAACACCTGCGTCACCAGGGCCAGCGTGTAGCGGGCCAGCTCGGGGTTGTAGCTCTCAAATTCCAGGCGCACCAGGTCGCTCGAAGCCACGCGGGTAGCCTTCAGGCGCGAAAGCGCATCCAGCGAGTAGGTCGCGTTGTTGGAGTTCAGCAGCTGCACCAGGGCATTGGTATCGTCGGCGTGGGCGAAGCGGCGCACGCTGTCCAGGGTAGCCTCGCGGGTGGGGCCCGTCAGGCGCTGGCGCAGCAGGGTGGGCAGGCTTTCGCGCAGGGCATCGTAGGGGGCCTTGGCCAGCAGCTCAGGCTGCTGCCGGGCCTGCCACAGGTGCGTGGCCAGCAGCTGATACACCACCTCCTCCTTCGTGGAGCGGGCCGTAATCAGGTTCACCAGGTTGTCGAAGGCATTATTGGTGGCATTGAAGTCGGACCCGGCGTTGCCGGTGAGCGAATAGCCCGAGGCGATGCCCGTATAGATAATGGTATCGGAGGCGTACACCTTCGGCATGTGGCGGCCAAAGTAATACGTAGAAGCGCTGAGTACCAGGGGCACCAGCAGCAGCAGCGGCCACTTGCGCGCCAGCAGCCGGAAAAGGTCCGCTAAACTCATCGGTTCGTCATTAAGGTTGAAATCCGGGCCCCGGTCAGCTCTTCCAGCAGCATAAACGCGGTTTCGTACTGCGTGCGGGCGCTGGTTTCGGCCACGGCCACTTCGGTGAGAGAATTGCTGGCCACCGAAAAGTCGGGCAGCGACAGCTGGCCCTGGCGAAACTGCTTTTCGGCCAGCCGGTAGCTGGTTTGCACCGTCACCGATGCTTCCTGCCGAATGGTGAGCAGCTTCTTGGCCAGCAGCACGTTCTGGTAGCTCTGAATGACCAGCTGGCGAATCTCGTTCTCCCGTTCCTGGCGCAGCGACTGGGCGCGCTCCACGTTCAGCTTTTCGCGCCGGATGGTGTTGCCCCGCGTGGCCACCCGGTCGAGCGGCAGCGTCACGCCCACGCCGGTAGAGTAGCGGCCGGAGCTGAAGGTGGTGAACTGGCTGGGGTTGCTGGGGTCGGCCAGGGCCACGCCGGCCAGGTTGCCGTAGGTGTAGCTACCGCCCAGCGAAACAATGTTGAGAATGCCTTTTTTGGCGATTTGAACGTCTTGCTGGCTGATGGCCACCTCCTTATCCAGGGCCTTCAGCTGCGCCGAGTGCTGCACGGCCGCCGCCGTAAGCAGCGGCAGCGCCACCGTGGGGGCCTCAAAAAAAGTGGTTTGCCAGCCTTCCGCCGGGGCCGGCCGGGTTTCCTGGCCCCACGCCGCCGCCGCGCCCAGCGTCAGCAGTAATGTGCTTACAAGCGTTTTTATCATACATTCTCCTTCTGAAAAAGCGCCGGAATGGTCCGTAAGATAATTTCCAGGTCTTTTTTCATGGAATATTCGCGGGCATACTCGTTGTCGAGCTCTTTGCGCTCGGCCTCCGACATTTCCCCGCCCTTGCCGCGCCGGCTCACCTGCCAGAGGCCCGTGATGCCGGCCGGGGCAATGAACCGCCGCGAATACTCGTCGGTGAGCAGCTTCTCGGCCTCGTAGAGCGGCAGCGGGCGGTTGCCCACCAGCGACATATCGCCCCGCAGCACGTTATAGAGCTGCGGCAGCTCGTCGAGGCTGGTGTTGCGAATGAAGCGGCCAATGCGCGTGACGCGCGGGTCGTTAGCAATTTTCAGGAAGGCCGGGGCTTCGGCTTCTTTTTGCTGCTGGCGGTACTGCTGCTCGCATATCAGCTGGCCGCGCTGGTCCACCAGCTGCTGCTGGCAGCCGGTGCCGGCCGCCGCACAGCTGGCGCACAGCCCCGCCATCGCCATTTGGGGGCTGCCCGACGACCCCGCCGACTGGTACTGGTTCAGGCCTTTCACCGAGCCCAGCAGCTTGTCGGCATCCGGGCGCATCGAGCGCAGCTTCCAGAACTTAAACACCCGGTAGCCCGCCCCCACCCGGTAGGAATAGTAAAACGCCGGCCCGCGCGACTCCAGCTTGATGAGGATGGCCAGCAGCAGCAGCACCGGGGCCAGCAGCAGCAGGGCCAGGCCCGCGCACAGCACGTCCAGCAGGCGCTTGCCCAACGGCATGCGCAGCTCGTAGGGGCTGCGGGTTTCGCTGGCCGCCTGGCGCGGGCGCGACAAGAAATAGAGCCGGGTGAGCAGGGCTTCGTGGTCGGTATCGGCCGCAAAGATTTCGCTGTCGCCGGTTTCGAGCAGCAGTTTCTGCAGGGCCGGGGCGGGCGTGGCTTTCAGCAGCCAGAGCACGGGCTGGGGCAGCTGCAGCTCGCCCTTCAGCAGCCGCATCAGGCGCAGGCCCATGGGCGAGGCCGGGTCGGTGGCGTGCAGGATGGCGGCAAACGGAACCGGCTGCCCCTGGCAGTAGCTCAGGGCCTGGGCCGGCGAAGTGGCGACGAGCACCTCCAGCTCCTGCGCAAACTCCTGCGCAAAGCGCTGGGCTTCGGCGGGGTCGGCGGTGAGGTACAGAACGGTGATTTTAGTAGGTGTTGGCTTCATATCCGGATGCGGTTAAGCATGTTCTGAATGCGCAAACTCAGCTCTTCGGGGTTGAAGGGCTTTACCAGATAGTCATCGGCTCCCAGCTTGAGGCACTGGATTTTGCTGCTCGTGTTGTCCTTGCCCGACAGAATAATCAGGCCCACGTCGCGGTGCAGGCTGCTGGCCCGAATCTGCCGGATAAAATCCGGCCCGTTCATCACCGGCATGTCGTAATCGGCCACAATGGCGTCCGGGCTGTTGCCGGCCTCCAGCCACTCCATGGCCTCCAGTCCGTTGGCCTTGAGGACCACGTCGAAATCGGAGGTAAAATAATGAGCCAGTATCAGCCGAATGGAGGGCTCGTCGTCAACAATGAGTAGCGTTTTCTTCATCCGTTCTTAAAATTTCAGCGCAACAGATACTTTCAGCAAAAGACGTTGGAATGAAGGGGCAGGCTTTTTTTAGCAGAGGCAACTATCTGTAAACTTACTCCTGAAAATACCCTCCAAAGCAGTTTCAATGTAAAATAATGTTGGTTTTGTGCTCTTGGCAAGCCGCTTTGGGAAAAGAATCGGCAGGCGCGTCCCGGCGTTTTAGCACATTTATGGGGAAAGCCGGTTTCGCCGCCAACGGCCATTTTTTGTTTCAAAGACGGAGGGCTTGACCATGAGCGCGGCAGGAGTTGGATTAAGTTGATTTTGACAACCAGCGGCCGGCCGAAGAATTATTGGATATATCCGACTGCCCAATATATCCGGATTGTTTCATAATTTTTTTGCGTCTTAATCCCGCCATTGCCCGGCACGGCCTACGAAATCTGGGAAAGCTGCTCCAGCTCTTCCGTGAAAATGTCGGTAAAGTGTTGCGTCGCCTTGCGCACCGCGCTGATGAGCGGCCGGAATTCTTCGTGCGGCGCGTCGGCTTCGGCCAGCTTTTCTATTTTTTTCAGGTATTCAGTTTCCGGCTGAATGTTGAGGCTGCCGAAGGTGGTCTTCAGGCTGTGCGCCTCGCGGGCGGCGGCCCGCCAGCTTTTCTGCTCAATGGCTTCGTGCAGGGCCTGCACCTGGTGGGGCACCCGGCTCACGAACAGCTCCAGCATCTGGCGGATAAACTCGGTGTCGGTGGCCAGCTTGCCTAGCAGCAGAAAGTCGTAGTGCAGCTTGCGCAGGTTGGCGGGCACCGGTGCGGGCAGTGCCAGCTCCTGGGGCAGGCCGTGGGCGCGCTTGCTCACCTGGGCCAGCATTTTGTAGAGCGCCATCTCGCTGTAGGGCTTGATGAGGAAGTTGCTGAACCCCTGCGCCGCCGCCGACCCGGCGTTGACCTGAATGGCATCGGCCGTCAGGGCCACCACGGGGGTATGCTGGTTGGGGCCGGGCGTGGCCCGCAGCTGCGCCGTGGCCTCCAGGCCATCCACCTGCGGCATCTGAATGTCCATCAGAATCAGGTCGTAAGGTTGGGTCAGGGCCTTGTTCAGGGCCTCCACGCCGTTCTGGGCAATGTCGACCTGCACCTGCCACTGGCCCAGCATCGACACGGCAATGAGCTGGTTCACGCCGTTGTCTTCGGCCAGCAGCACCGTCAGGCCCTGCAGCAGGTCGGGCTGCTGCACGGCCGTGGGCTCCTTCACCAGCAGGCCCTCGCTCACGGTGTAGGGCAGCGTGAAGAAGAAGCAGCTGCCCTGGCCCGGCTCGCTGCGCACGCCCATGTGGCCGCCCTGCAGCTCCACCAGGTTTTTGCAGATGGTGAGGCCCAGCCCCGTGCCGCCGTACAGGCGCGGAATGCTGCTGTCGGCCTGCCGGAAGCTGCTGAACACGTGCTCCAGGTTGTCGGCGCTGATGCCGATGCCGGTGTCGGCCACGCTGAAGGTGATGGGCAGCGACAGGCCGGCCCGCTGCCGGGCATCGATGGTGATGGTGATGGCCCCGCGGTGCGTGAACTTGATGGCGTTGCTAATCAGGTTCACCAGCACCTGATGCAGCCGGAAGGGGTCGCCCTGGGCCAGCGGCAGGTCGTCGCCGAGGTATTCGATGCGCAGCAGCAGGCCCTTCTCGTCCGATTTGAAGATGAGCGAGCGCACCGCTTCCTGCACCGTCTTGAGAATGTCGAACGGAATGCTCTCCAGCCGAATGGCCCCGGCTTCCATCTTGGTGAAGTCGAGGATGTCGTTGATAACCACCAGCAGGTTGGCGGTGCTGGACTGAATCATGTCCACATAGTCGGCCTGCTCCGCCGACAACGGCCCTTTTTGCAGCAGCTCGCTCAGGCCCATCACGCCGTGCAGCGGCGTGCGGATTTCGTGGCTCATGTTGGCCATGAACACCTGCTTGGCCCGCACCGACTCCTCGGCCACCCGGTGCGCCTCCTTCAGGTCGGTAATGTCGGACGAGAACGTGAGCACGTAGCGCGAGCCGTCGGTGCGTACCAGCAGGCTTTTGGTGGTGTAGTACCACACCGTGCGCCCATCGCGCAGGTGAAAGCACTCCTCAAAAGAAGTGGGCACGTCCGGAACGCTGAAAGGGGGGCTGGCGGGCAGGGCCCCGGCAGCGGCCGGCGCTTGCTGGGCCAGCAGCGTGGTATAGGCTTGGTTGGCCAGGATGCGCTGGCCGGTTTCGTCCTCTACATACACCAAGTTGGGGCTGTTGTCGATGACCTGGCGCACCAGGCTTTGCTGGTCTTCCAGCAGCTGCTCGGCATGCCTGAGCTGGCTTGTGACGCGGGCCAGGTGCACGGCATCGGTCACGGCTGGGGTGCTGGCCGCCTTTTCTGCGGTGAGGGCGCTGAGCTGGGCGCGGAGGTGCAGTACCTCCGCCTCGGCGGCCTCACGGCGCTGGCGTTCAGCCGCCAATATTGCTTCTGGGCTCATACAAAGGGAAAAAAGTTGGCCGGTAGCAAGCACCCCTAATTAAAGACAGGAAACTCCAAAACGCAAATAAAGCAATTTTAACCAATGGATGACGTTTACGTTGGCTTGTGGTCCGGCCTCCGGTGCAGGCAATGGCGAACCGGGGCAATGAGCGGTAGATTTGAGACGAGGCGGCTGCCCGACAAAGAAAATACGGTTTTTTCTCTATGATATGCCCTTTACGTTTTCGCACCCGGCCCTGATTATCCCCTTGCTGCACGCCCGGCCCCGGCACCGCTGGCTATCGGCCACGGGGCTGATTACGGGCAGCATCGCGCCCGATTTCGAAAAGTTTTTCCGGCTGCGGCTGGCCAGCGAATACAGCCACAGCTTTGCCAGTATCTTTTACTTCAGCTGCCCGGTGGCCCTGGCCCTGGCCTTCCTGTTTCATGCGGTGGTGCGCGAGCCGCTGCTGGCGCACCTGCCACTGGCTTTGCAGCGCCGGCTGGGCAGCTTTGCGCGTTTCAGCTGGCTGGCCTATTTCCGGCAGCATTATGCCGGCGTGCTTGCCAGCATTGTGGTGGGGGCCGCGCTGCATTTGCTGTGGGACAGCTTCACGCATCGCAATGCCCTGATGACCCGCCTGATACCGATGCTGAACGACACCCTGGACTGGAACGGTACGGAAATAGCGCTGTTCGACATCCTGGCCGCCGTAAGCACCGTGGTGGGCGCAATTGTAATCGGGCTGGCCATCTGGCTGATGCCTGTGCGCCCGGGCCGGGTGGCCGTGGTGCCGCCTGCCGCCATGGGCCGGTATTGGGGGCTGGCGGCCCTGGTCGCGTTTGCGCTGCTGGTCGAGTGGGTGCTGGCCATCGGCCCCGCGCTGATAGACGGCAGCATTGCTGCCATCTCGGCCGGGCTGGTGGGCGTGCTGGTGGCTTCGGGCTATGCCAAACGCATGAAGCTGGCCCGTGCCCGGCCCTGAGAAGGCGTGGGGCGCAGGCCAGCTTCGTGGCGGGCGGGCAGTGGGCCGGCGGGGCTATTTGCCTGCGTGCGTCACCCGTTGGGTCAGCACCCGCGTGGGCGTAGTCATTTTGAGTAAATACACGCCGTTGCTCAGGTTGGGCACGTCCAGTCGTGCGTTCTGCATCACGCCAGCCACGGCTTCCGTCGCGAAAAACTTGCTCACCAGCCGGCCTTGCAGGTCGTAAAGCGCCAGCTCAACCTTGCCGCTCTGTGCCGTGCTGAACTGCACGGTCGCCTCTTTGGTAAACGGGTTCGGAAATACATTGAGAACCGGCTGGGCGCTTTGGGCGCCGGCAGTGGCAGTGGCTACGCTTCCCCCCGCCACGCCCCGGGCAGCCGTGGCCACATACGGAATGAGGGCGGTGCCGGGAATGGGCTCTTCGGTGGTGCCGTTGGGCTTGCGCCAGGCCACGGCCACGTAGCCGGGCCCCCAGCCCTGCTTGTGGCGGGCCTCGATGTAGTAGCGCGTGCCGGCCTGCAGCGTGATGGCCGCCGACTGCTGGCTGGCATAGCGGTAAAAATCGTGAATGGAGGAAATCCAGCCGGAGCACGAGGCAATGCGCACGGCATGGGCCGGGTCGGCATCGGTGCTCAGCCAGAGCTCGGCCGCGTCGTCGCCGGTCACGAAGAAAGTGTAGCTGCCGCTCTGGGGCGGGCAAACGTAGCCGCGCAGGCGGGCCCCGTAGTTATAAGCCGTGGTCGAAGAAGCCTCAAACTGCGTTAGCGGCGCGCTGCTGGTCGGAGCCGTCGTCAGCGGAATGCTGGCCACCGTGCTGCCATTGGCATTGTCCCACTGCTCGCGCAGCAGCGTGCCGGTGCCCGTGCAGCCATTGGCCGGCGTGGTTTCCGCAGCCGGAGGAATCACTGCCGCCGAAAACGGAATGAGGGCGGTGCCGGGAATGGGCTCTTCGGTGGTGCCGTTGGGCTTGCGCCAGGCCACGGCCACGTAGCCGGGCCCCCAGCCCTGCTTGTGGCGGGCCTCGATGTAGTAGCGCGTGCCGGCCTGCAGCGTGATGGCCGCCGACTGCTGGCTGGCGTAGCGGTAGAAGTCGTGGGCCGAAGCAATCCAGTTGCTGCACGAGGCAATGCGCACGGCATGGACCGGGTCGGCATCAGTGCTGAGGTAGAGCTCAGCCTGGTCGTCGCCGGTCACGAAGAAAGTGTAGCTGCCGCTCTGGGGCGGGCAAACGTAGCCGCGCAGGCGGGCCCCGTAGTTATAATCTGTGGCCGAAGAAGCCTCAAATTGCGTTAGCGGCGCGTTGCTGGTGGCCGTGGTAGTCAGCGGAATGCTGGCCACACTGCTGCCCCAGATGTTATTCCACTGCTCCCGGTCCAGCGAGCCCGTGCCCGAGCAGCCACTCGAAGACCCCTGAGTGGGCGGTGTGACAACCGTCCCGCTCGGCGCTTCCGTAAAAAACGCCGGCGAGCTGGTGAGGCTGATGCTGCGCGCGGCCTGGGTAGTCTTCACCGATGTGACCGAGTAATTCCACTCGTAGCGGTTCACGTTGGTCATGTTCAGGGCTGTGGGGAAGGAATACGTGGCACTGGCCACCTCCGAGTCGTCCACCAGGGCTTTGGCCCACAGTACATAGTAGTAAGTGCCGTTTTTATTAAACGCCGCGCCCTCTATGTTGCTGGGCAGGGCCAGGGCCGCCGTGCGGGCGGCATCGTAGCGCGCTTCATACAGCAGCGAAGAAGTCGTTTGAAACGCCTGGCCTAGGTTGGTGAGGCGCTCGGCCCCCGGGGCAATGGTGGTGAGGTTCTGGTAAAGGCCCATCAGCCCGAACTCGTCGTTGCCCGATACCGAAACGCCTTCTGCCGGCGCATCCACGGCCTCGCCCAGCGCATAGTAGTACAGCTGCGTAATGGCGTTTTTCTGGGCCAGTACCAGTGTTTTAATGCCAAAATTACGCTGCGACTCATCCGAGCCCGTGCGGTCGCCGGAGGTGCGGCGGCTCACGTTGGTTTCCGATATCAGCAACTGCTTGGCCGGGTAGGTGGTGCCGTAGCCGTAGCGGGCCATCACGTCCACCATGGCCTGCTTATCGGCCATCACCTTGCTGGCCGCGTAGTCCGACGTCCGGGTGTAGCGGAAGGCATTCAACGCCGTGTCCCAGTAGTGCAGCGAGTAGGTAGGGTAGCTGTGGAAGCTCAGCGCATCGAGGTAAGCGCCGGCCTTGTTGGGATACTGCGCGGTGACGCTGCCATCCACGGGGTTTTCGGTGTAGCGCAGCAGGGCATCCACAAACTGCGGGTAGCCCACGCCGCCCACCGTCACATACGCCTCCGGATGATACTTCTTAATCACCTCGTAGCTGATGTGCAGCATTCTCACATAGTGGAAGATGGGGGCGTGCAGGTTAAACAGCTCGCCCGGCTGCGGAGCGCGGGTTGTCCAGTCGTCGATGCTGCCCGAGTAGCTGAAGTCCGGCTCGTTCACCACTTCCCAGTAGCGCACCTTGTCGCCGTATATCTGAAGCAGCCGGTAGAGGTAGTAAGCATAGTAGTTGTTCTGGTTCACCGTCCCGTCGGTGTTCCAGATGGGCTCGTACATGTGTGCAAACAGCTTCGATGGCCCCGGGGCTGTCGGATACACTGTCATGTCGCGGTGCGCCGGCGAAGGCCCTTCCACAAAGCAGGTCATTTCCTTCATGCCCAGGGTATTCACATAGGTGTTGAAGGTGTTGGCCCGCACATTATAGCCATATGTTTCCAGAAAGGACTCCGGCAGGGTGGGCCGGAGCGAGTGCGCCCCTGCCGCCTGGGCAATGGTAGCCAAGCTCTCATCGGTCCAGCTGTTATTGTAAAAGCCCAGGTTGCTGCCGTATTGAAAAGCTTCTGTATAGGGGCGGATGTAGTCGTTGGCCGTTTGAGCAGGAGCCTGGCCACAGGCATAAAAAATGGAGTGACTAACTACCAGGAGCAAGGTTATAAAGATGCGTTTCAAGAAAAATGGTACTTTATGGTTAAGGATTCATTTTAGCATTGCTTATACTGTATTGGTAGGATACAATTCCACTAAGTTAGAGGCGGGGATTTTAAAATCAAAGCAGTGGAAAAAGATTGATTCCCAAAATCGGATAAAAATGATTCAAATTGACTGAATAATCTGGTGATAAATTGTATTATTTTTCTAAAAACGGCATTTTTACCATACGACACTCTTCGCTACAGGCGCTACTTCTCCCCGCAAGCCTCTTGTAATAATTATTATGACTATTTTAAGCTAAAAGTGGCTGCTGAATGCTGCGGGCAACAGCATTGCACATACAAATAGCTGATAAACAAATAAGTGTAAATTGTACTTTCGGGTAAAGCACAATGCAAGGCATATTTCAAATCGTATTAGCTGTTCAGCTATTGGACTCCGAATTGTTCAATATTTTTTTGGCCAGACAAGCGGACTGGGAGCTTTTTTTTGCTTTTGACAAAAAAAAATCCACTTTCCGGCTCATTAATAAGCAGGTTGTGGATTAGCATAGGTCGGGCAATTGTTTTGAAAGCCTGCAGCCTCTGGCAGCAGAATACGCAAATATTAATTTGTATAGCTTAATATATTAATTATTATTCTTTGGATTAGCCAAGCAATTCCTCAATGTCGGCTCTGGTGAGGTGCTTAATCACCGCTTCATCGGTCGCGATAAGCTCGCTCACCAGGGCCAGCTTACGGCGCTGCAGTGCCAGAATTTTCTCCTCAACGGTGTTCTGGGTAATGAACTTGTAGGTGAATACCGGGCGCTGCTGGCCGATGCGGTGGGCACGGTCTACGGCTTGGGCTTCCACGGCCGGATTCCACCACGGGTCGAGAATGAAAACATAGTCGGCAGCTGTGAGATTAAGGCCTACGCCGCCGGCCTTCAGGCTGATGAGGAAGATTTTTAACTCTTCATTTTTCTGAAAGCGAGCTACTTCGGCGGGCCGGTCGCGGGTGGCACCGTCGAGGTAGGCATATTCCATCTGCCGCTCATCGAGCGCAGCACGCACCAAGGCAAGGTGTTGCACAAACTGGCTAAATACCAATACTTTGTGCCCTTCGGCCACCACGTTGCGAATCATGCGCAATACTTCTCGCAGCTTGCCCGATTCGTGCACATAGGCTTCGTCGGCCAGGCGCGGGTGGTTGGCAATCTGGCGCAGGCGGGTGAGGCCCTGCAACAGCAAAAACTGCGTGCTGGCCGGGCCATGCTCGTCCAGATTGCGCAGAATCTTATTGCGGTAGAAGCTTTTGGTTTCTTCGTAGGCGTGGGCCTGCTCCTCCGTCATCTGGCAGTAGCTGAGTTGCTCTGTTTTTGCCGGCAATTCCTTGGCTACCTGAGCCTTGTGGCGCCGCAGAATGAACGGTTTGATGAGGGCATGCAGCCGGCGGGTCCGGCCTTCGTCCTGGTTCTTCTCGATGGGCTTGAGGAATTCCTTGCGGAAAAACGCCTGCGTGCCCAGCAAGCCCGGATTGATAAAGGACATCTGCGACCACAGGTCCATCGTGCTGTTTTCCACGGGCGTGCCCGTGAGAATGAGCCGGTGCTTGGAGCGCAGCTGCCGCACGGCCTGCGAAGTCGTACTCGACGGATTCTTGATGGCCTGCGACTCGTCCAGAATCACGTAATCAAACTTATAGCTGGCCAGCAGCTCCGTATCGAGCCGCACAATGCCGTAGCTGGTCAGCACCACGTCGTAGTCGGCGAAGCGGTCGGGGTTTTTGTCGCGGTAAGTGCCGGTATAGGCCAGCACCCGCAGGTCGGGCGTGAATTTCTGGGCCTCGTTCAGCCAGTTGAATACCAGCGAGGTAGGTAGCACCAGCAACGAGGCCGCGCCCTGCGCCTCGCCGCTTTCGCGGCGGTGCTGGAGCATGGCCAGGGTCTGCACGGTTTTGCCCAGGCCCATGTCGTCGGCCAGGCAGCCCCCGAAGTGGTAGTCCTGCACGAAGCGCAGCCAGTTGTAGCCCGCTTTTTGGTAGGGCCGCAATTCGCCCTGGAAGCCGGCGGGCAGGGGATGGTCTTCCACTTCGGCAAAGTCGCGCAGCCTGGCCAGCTTGCGGCCCATGCGCACGGTGGCCAGTTCATTGCTTTGCAAGTCCGCTACCAGGGCCAGGTGGTGGCGGCGCAGGTTCAGGCCGTCCTCGGTTTCTTCGCCGAAGGCAAACAGCTCCAGGTAGTCTGTAAACCACTCTTCGGGAATGATGGCAATCTGGCCGTTGGGCAGCTTGAACTCGCGGCGGCGCTGCAGAATATGGCCACGCAAGCGGATAAACGGAATCTCAATATCGCCGAAGCGCACCGTGCCGCGCACGTCAAACCAGTCGCCGGCTTCCTGGATGCCCACCTGCACGCTGGTGGGCCCGATGAAGTAGTTTTTGCTGGCCGTTGTGGCCGCTTCCACAGTGTAGCCGAGTTCGGTGAGTGCCGCCGCATTGTCGTGCAGCCACTTAAAGGCCTGGCCTTTGGGCAAGGTAGCATGGCCTTTGTCGACCGACAGCTGGCGGGCCCGCAGCTCTTCCACGGTGCTGCTTTCCTGTTCGGGGCTGCGCAGCAGGCGATGGAAAACGTAGCTGTCGGCGGTTTTCTCAAGGCGGACGCTCACTGGCTTGTCGTTGCCGAGGGGCATCAGGTGCGGGCCGTAGCGAAAGCTGAGCTCGAAATGAATCTGCTCGGTTTCGGCGCCGGTGAGCAGGGGGGCAATGGGCTTGGGCAGCGGAATGCGGCCCCGGCGCGGCGGGCCGGGCGGGCGCACGGGTGCCTCGGGCATCGGCGGTGCCGGAATGGCATCGCTGAACGTGAGGCGGGGCCGCGCCACGTAGCGCTCCGAGCGAATGTCGAACCCGCGCGCGTGCACCTCAAACGACTCCATGAGCGGGGCCACGAACTTCTGGAAATAGCTTTCCTCCACCTGCCGGGGCACCACAATGAACTTCTTCTTTAAAAAGGGCAGCAGCTTGCGCCCGTCCACGTCGGTGCGGAAGGAATAGAGCAGGTCGTTGAGCAGCAGCCAGGCCGGTTGCAGGCACACCAGCACGGCATCCTTGTATTGAAAATCAAGCTTCTGCCCTTGGTACTGAATGGTGGGGAAGTAGTGCGTGCCTTCCTCGTTGCGGCGAAAATGAAAGAGGATGGAAGCCTTGGCCGGGGCCATGCCAATCTCGCGCCAGGTGGGCTCGCCGTCGCGGCCCATAATGAATACGCGCTTGCCGGCCAGGCGCGCCAGCAGACCGGCCATGCGCGCCTGCACGTATTTGGCAATTGCTTCCTGCATGGGCTTGTCGCCCTTCTCCGCGTGGTAGGTCTTCAGGAAGAATTCGGCCGTGGCAATTTTGCGGGGCCAGAATTCCTTCACCACGGCTTCCTGCTGAATCTGGTCGCAGAGCTCAACCAACTCAAAATCAGTGGCGTCAAGCGCGGCGGCAAACTCGTGGGCGTTTTTGCCCGATACCGTCTGGTGCTGCAGCGTGAGCTGGCCGCGCGGCCCCAGCTGCACCACGTAGGCCGCAAACAAGTGGCCGAGAAACTCGTGCTCGAAGAGCGAGTAGACGATTTGAAACGGTTCAGCGGTAGATACTTTCATAGCCGGGCACGCGGAAAGCGCAAGGTAAGGCCGAAAGCGGATATGACGGAGTATTATTTCGCTGCCGGCCGCATGCACGCACACGGGGCCGGGTTATGCTTTTTTGAATTTATACAATGCTATAAATTCTCTCGCAAATCCAAATGGCTGGCATTCAGGGCGGGGCGAATGCTCACGGCCAGCGTGATGAGGATAATAGACAGACAGGTAAAAATGAGGTCGGTGGACTGAATTTTTACCGGATAGGCATCCACCACGCTCGTGGCCATGCCCATGCTCACAAAGCCGAAGCGCTGCTGCAGCCAGCAAAGGCTCACGCCTACCACCAGCCCTACGGTGGCCCCCACCAGCGCCACAATGGCGCCTACGTACAAGAACGTGCGCCGCACCGCCTTCTGGCTGGCCCCCATGGCCAAGAGCACCGAAATATCTTTCTTTTTGTCGATGACCAGCATCGAGAGCGAGAAAAAGATGTTGAGCGAAGCAATGAGCAGGATGAGCGTGAAGGTGATGAACACAAACAGCTTCTCCACCTTAATGGCCTTGAACAGGCTGACGTGCTGCTCGTCCGAGTCCTGAACCTTGAAGGCGGGGCCAAGCTGCTTGCGGAGCACTTCCTTCACCTGCTCAATCTCGAAGCTCTGGCCCACTTTCACGTAGAGGGCGGTGCGGCGCGTGCCGTAGCCCAGCAGGCGCTGGGCGAAGGTGAGCGGCACGAAAATGTAGCTGTCGTCGATGTGCTGCTCGATGAGAAACACGCCGCCCGCAATCAGGTTCTCCTCGTTGAACGCCTTGCTGGGGTCGATGCTGAGCGATTTTTTGCCCGGCGTGTTGCGCGGGTAGAGCAGGCGCATGGGCGCCAGGCGGTTGTTGAGCGTGATGCTGAGCTCGTGCTGCACGCCGGCGCCCACCAGGGCCAGCTCGGTGCTGTCGCGGCGCAGGCGGTGGTCGCCCTCGCGGATGTTGGCGTCAATCTGGCTCTGGCCGAAGTAGTTGTCGCTCAGGCCGCGCATTTTCACCACCATCTGGCGGTCGTGGTATTGCAGCAGGGCGTTGTCCTCGATGACTTCGGTGAGCAGGGCCACGCCGGGCGTGTTTTCCAGCTTCATCAGAAAGGTGCGGTCCACGGGAAAGGCCTTGCCCTTGGCGGCCGAGATGACCAGGTTGGGGTCGGACTTGCCGTAGAGCGTACGCACCAGGTCCTCGAGCCCGTTGAACACCGACAGCACAATGATGAGCGCGGCCGTGCCCACCGCCACCCCAATCATCGAAATGTTGGAAATGATGGTGATGATGTTGCGCTTGTTCTTGGAGCGGAAGTAGCGCCGGGCAATGAGGAGAGGAACGTTCACCTATAAAGTTTGGTAGGGTACGCGGGTGGACATTTCAGGGTTAATCAATTCCGGGTAAAGCTACCGCCTGCCCCAACACCTATCCTAACAGGCCCGACAGCTTACTTCCAGGCTTTCACGATGAGGCCGGTGCCGGAGTCGTGCTTGGTGCGGGCATCGAACCAGTTCAGCAGCAGGCAGAACGGGAACACCACAAGGTAGTAGAACGGCAGGATGAGGAAAAACAGCCGCGACTTGCCCAGCATCAGAATGGGGTATTTCATGCTCAGGCGCCAGGAAATCTGGCCGGGCTCGCCGTAGCTGTAGCGCGCCTCGATGCGCTCGAAGCCGGCGGTGCTGAGCTTCTGCTGAATCTCGCGGATGTTGTAGCCATCGCGCACGTGCTCCTCGATGAAGCTGGTTTCGCCGTCGTCGTGCACGTCGGAGCCGCCCTGGTCGCTGGGCGTGGAAATGAGCAGCATGCCGCCGTCTTTCAGCGAGGCGTGGATGTTGCGAAACACCTCCACGTCTTCCAGAATGTGCTCCATCACATCAACGGACAAGGCCAGGTCGAAGGAATTGGGCTCCTGATAAAGCACGAGGTCCTGCACGGCAAACTGCACGTTTTGGCGGCCAATCTCCCGGAAAAACTGGTTGGAATCGGCTACCTGTTCCTCCTTCACGTCCACGGCCAGAATGTTCCACTTCGCGCTCAGGCTGCTCAGCCAGTAGGTGTACTGCCCGTAGCCGGAGCCCGCATCGAGGATGTGCAACGGCTCCTGGGTGCGGCCCCTGGCCCACTGGCGCAGCTCGCGGTGCACGTGCCAGGTGCGGAGCAGCAGCAGGTCGAGCAGGTGGTAGAACAGCCGGCGCAGCCACGGCGTGCGGTTAAATACCTGGCCGAGCGATTTCTTTATCGGGTCGTAATACAATGGGTGACTGGGGGAATGAGTGAATGGGGAAATGAGGCAATGGGCAAACAGGCAATGAAACATTCACCCATTCACCCACTCACTCATTCGCCTTTGAACAGGCGCGGGCGGGCGGGTTTCTCCTCGTCTTCGTCGGCGTCTTTGGGCGCGGGCGGGATGGTGAGGGTGCCCAGCACCTGGTCCATATGGGCGGCGTAGGCGGCGCTGTCGTCGTGGAAGAAGATGAGTTCGGGCACCACGCGGGCCGTTTTGCGGATGCGCTTGGCCAGGGCGTGGCGGATTTCCTTGGCGTTGTCCTTGATAATGGCGAGGCGCTCGTTGGCATCGCCGCCCAGCAGCAGGCTGAGGTACACACGGGCCTGGCCCAGGTCGGGCGTCACCTTCACCGTGCTGATGCCGGGCGCCAGGCCCCCGCCGAACAGGTGGGGCAGGTCGCGCTGCAGCACGGCCGCCAGCTCCTGTTGCAGCAGGCTGGCCATTTTTTGTTGTCGTTTACTTTCCATAATGACCGGCAAAGGTACGGGATAGGAGAGAAGGGTTTAAGGGATAAGGCAAAAGGGACCGGAGAAATGGGCGGCTGCAAAGCAAGCAGCGGCCAGCCACTGGCCGTTCTGCCGCTTCGGTGCTATGGGAAGCAACAGAAACCCACAGGTACCTTTGCCCCATCCCGTTTTCTCTGTTTCCCGTTCCCCTTTGCTTCGCTTTTTCAAAAGCTCTTTGCCGGCCCAGCTCTTGGCGCTGCTGATACTGGTGCTGGCCCTGCGCCTGCCGCTGCTGTGGCTGGGCCTGCCCCTCACGGCCGCCGAGCTGCGGGCGCTGCTGGTGGGCGAGCGGCTGCACGGCGGGGCAATGCCCTACCGCGACCTCTACGACGGCACCGCGCCGCTGGCCGCCGCCGCCTTCGCCGCGCTCGATGCCGTGCTGGCGCGCCCGGTGTGGCTCTACCGGGTGGGGGCGCTGGTGCTGCTGCTGCTGCAGGCCCTGCGCCTGAACGTGGTGCTCAACCGCTACGACGTGCACCCCGAGCGCGGCTACACCGTGGCCCTGACCTACCTGCTGGTGGGCAGCGTGAGCACCGATTTGGATGCGCTCTCGCCGCTGCTGCTGGGGCACACGTTCATCGTGTTTGCCCTGAGCGCGCTGCTGCCCACCTCGCGGGAGGGCTACGACAACCGCCGCCTGTTCCGGGCCGGGTTTCTGATTGGGCTGGGGGCGCTGTGCTACCTGCCGCTGAGCCTGTTTGTGCTGGTGGGCTTGTTTGCGGTGCTCATCTTCGCGGCCAATTCCTTTCGGAGCGCGCTGCTGCTGCTGTGCGGGTTTTTCTTTCCGTATGCGCTGGTGGCCACGTTTTTGGCTTACAATGAGGCGCTGCCGGAATTTGGGCAGTTCCACCTCCAGCCCGGCCTCACCGACCTTATTGCCAGTGGCCTGCCAGCCGGCCTGCAGCTGCGCCTGCTGATAGTGCCCGGCGTGGTGCTGGCGCTGGCGCTGCTGCGCTCGCTGGGCACCACGCTGGGCCTGGTGTTTCAGGTGAAGTTCCGGCAGCTGATGCTGGTGTGGCTGGTGGTGGCCATTGCGGCGGCGGCCGTGGAGCGCGGGGCGGCGCCGGGGGTGCTGGTGCTGCTGCTGCCGCCGCTGGCTTATTTCAGCCTGTTTCTGTGGCAGCGCTACCGCCAGAGCTGGCTGCTGGAGCTGCTGCTGCTGCTCATCATCAACGCCGTGGTGGTGCTGCGCTACCGGGCCCAGGTGCCCCGCCTCGAAAGCCTGCTGCACATGCCGGCCGAAAGCAGCTTCGGCATCGAGCCCGACCCGCGCTATGCGGCGCTGCGCGGCCAAACCCTGCTCATTCTCGGCCCCGATGACCGGGCGTATTTCAACAACCACCCCGCCACGCCCTACCTCGACTGGACGCTCTCGCAGGTCGATTTCGGCCACCTGAACGAATATGCCGCCGTGGTGCGCGTCGCCCAGAAAATGGGCGTTACGCCGCCCGCTTACCTGCTCGACCAGGGCCGCCACGTGCCGCGCCTGAAACAGCTGCTGCCCAATATCTTTGGCGCTTACGAAGCCACCGCTACGCCCGGCCTGTACCGGCGCCGGCCCTGAGTCAGGCCCAGCACCAAGCCGCCGTGCGCCGCTCCGTGGGCAGGCTGCGCAGGAAACCCATCAGCGTCTCCAAATCCGTCAGCAAAGCAGTGAGCGTGATGACGCGGCCATCGTGCAGGTGCAGCCTGAGGTAGTCGTATTTCGCCCAGAAGGTGCGGCGGGCCCGGCACGTCACGCGCTCCACGCGGGCCAGGTCGCGCCGCTCGAAGGGCTGCCGCTGGCCGCCCTCGTACACTTCCAGTCGGTTGTCGGTGGGCTGAAAAACCAGCGTGGTTTCGTGGTTCAGCAGCCAGTAGCGCAGGTGCAGCAGCACCGCCGGGCCGCTCAGCCCCAGCGTAAAAAGCAGGAAGCCCGCCGTCAGCCCCCACTCGAAGCGGCTGACCGTCCCCTCGCTCATCGCCACGGCGGGCAGCACGCTCAGCCCCGCCCCCAGCGCCAGCAGCGGCCAGAACAGCAGCCGCAGCTGCCGCGCCGCCGTGGCCCGGTACACGTGGGTGCGCTTCGAGAACAGGCCCGTGACCCAGCGGGCGGCCCCGATGAAGATAAACAGCGCCACGGCCACTTCGAGTAGCGGCCGAAAGAAAGTCGATTTCATGAATGGAAACCGTGAAGGCTACGCCCCCACCTGCACCCAGGCCTCGCCATCGGCATGCGCCCGCAGGTGGCCGAAGCTTTCCAGCACCAGCCCGTGCTTCTCAAACACGGCCTGCACGGCTGCCCGCCCGCCCGGCTCCACGCACACCAGCAGGCCGCCCGAGGTTTGCGGGTCGCAGAGCCAGGCCCGCTGCTCCTCGCTGATGGCGGCCACTTTGTGGCCGTAGCTGGTCCAGTTGCGCACGGTGCCGCCGGGCACGCTGCCCTGCTTCAGGTACGCCTCGGCCGCCGCGATGCGGGGCACTTTCGAAAAGTCGATTTCGGCCGTGAGGTGGCTGCCTTCGCACACTTCGGCCAGGTGGCCCAGCAGGCCGAAGCCGGTGACGTCGGTCAGGGCCGTCACGGCGGGCAGCTTGCTCAGCTCGGCCCCGATTTTATTGAGCTGCATCATCTGGGCCGGCGCGATGGCGGCGTCCTCATCGCGCAGAATGCCTTTTTTCTGGGCCGTCGTCAGAATGCCCACCCCCAGCGGCTTGGTCAGAAACAGCTCCGAGCCGGCCGTGGCGGTGTCGTTTCGCTTCAGGTCTTGAATGTCAACCATGCCCGTCACGGCCAGCCCAAAAATCGGTTCTGGCGAGTCGATGCTGTGGCCGCCGGCCAGCGGAATCCCGGCCTCGGCGCAGATGCTGCGGGCGCCTTCCAGCACCCGCCGCGCCACTTCGGGCGGCAGCTTGTCCACGGGCCAGCCCAGCACGGCAATGGCCAGCAGCGGCCGGCCGCCCATGGCGTAGACGTCCGAGATGGCATTGGCCGAGGCAATGCGCCCGAAATCATACGCATCGTCCACGATGGGCATGAAGAAGTCGGTGGTCGAAATCACCGCCTGGCCCCCGCCGATGTCGTACACGGCCGCGTCGTCGCGGCTGGCATTGCCCACCAGCAGCTTGTCGTGGTGCGGCTGGGCAATGCTGGTGTGCAGCATCTGGTCGAGCACGGCCGGGGCGATTTTGCAGCCGCAGCCCGCGCCGTGGCTGTACTGGGTGAGTTTGTAGTCCATGAGATTCCGAAGTGAGATGGGTGCAAAAGTAAGCGGGCGGCCCACGCTGGGCCGCCCGCCTGAAGGGGAATGGTTAGGCTGCTTATTTGATGCTGACCGGCACCTCCAGCTTGTCCCAGCGCATTACCAGGCCGGCCGGGGTCACCACGTACACCAGTCGCTCGTTCATGGTATCGGCCTTGCGCGGCGTTACCAGCACGCGCAGCGCGTCCTGCTTCTCATCGTATTTGAAAGCGCCCCACTGGTTCGCGGTTTTGTTGAAAATCACCGTCCACTGCTTTTCCGTCGGAATCACAAAGAAGGCGTATTTGCCGGCGGGCAGCGGCTTGCCTTCCACCGTCACGGCTTTGCTGAACTCTACCGTAGTGGCCTCGTTGGCTCCAGCCCGCCACACCTGTCCGTAGGGCACCAGCCCGCCCCAGATGGCGCGGCCCTTCACGGCGGGGCTGCTGTAATTTACCGTCACATTGGTTGCGCCGATTTTGCCGGTGGCCGTAGCGGCCGGGCTGGGTTTCACGGCGTCTTTGGCCGGGGCCGGCGTCTGGGCGTGTGCGGTGCTGATGGCCAGCAGCGTAGTCAGGCCGAAAGCGGCACGGCGAAGCAATGAAGTGGTGTTCATGAAATTAAAAGCTTAAAAGTGAGCGGGGATGGATGACCAATATACCCAGCCCGCGCCGGGAAACCGGCAATGCATCGCTGAGGTTTTCAAAGACTCCGGCCAGGAGCTCAGGTTGCGGCGGTAGCTGCCGAGGCGCAAAGAATTATCGCACACATAAAGTCCGATAATTGGCCCAAATAAACTGGCCTGCGCCCGTTCCAACGCAATAATCGGCCAAGCGCAAAGGTCCCAGGAGAGTAATTATTGGGTTGCGGTGGCAAAACCGGTCGTGGTACTTGCAAGCATAGTCTACTTTCTTTCGCTACGCTGGTATGTTCAAAACGGCTACACTGCTTTTATTCTGGGTGTTAAGTTGGAGCGCCGCTGCTGGCCGCGTCTTCCCTGTTGCTACTGCTCCCAGCGAACCGGCGACGGTCGAATTCATTCAAAACAAAGGCCAGTGGCCGGCGGCCGTGCGCTTTGCCGCGCCGTTGGCCTGCGGTCGGCTCTTTGTGGGCGATGCTGGCTTCACCTATGTGTTGGCCACGCCCCGGCCGCACCGCACCGCCGCTGCTGATACCACGGCCCAGCTACCGCAACGGGGCCATGCCTACCGCGTGCAGCTGCTGGGCAGCACCGGCGCCAACCCTCGCGGCCAAAACCTGACGGCAGAGCGGCGCAACTATTTCTGCGGCGATGACTCGACGAAGTGGGCCCGCGACGTGCCAAGTTTCCGGGCCGTGCAGTACGCGGCCGCGTACCCGGGCATCGGCCTGCGGCTTTACGAAAATGCGGCCAGCCAACTCGAATACACGTTTACGGTGCAGCCCGGTGGCCTGCCTGGCAGCATTGCGCTGCAATACGAAGGCACCAATGGCCTGGCGCTCGATGCCGACGGCAACCTGCGCATTGCCACCAGCGTGGGCACCGTGACGGAGCTGGCGCCCCGTGCCTGGCAAACCGACGCCGCCGGCCAGCAAAAAAAAGTGGCCTGCGCCTTTGAACTGACCGGTAACACCGTGCGCTTCAGGCTGGCGGCTTATGATAAAGCCCGGCCACTCATCATCGACCCCACGGTGATATTCGCCACGTACACCGGCTCAACTGCCGACAACTGGGGCCACACGGCCACCTACGACGGGCAAGGCAACCTGTACTCGGCCGGCACGGTCTTCGCCCAGGGCTACCCCACCAGTCCCGGCGCCTTCGACCCCCGTTTCAATGGTTCGATTGATGTGGCCATCATCAAGTACAATCCCAACACGACGGGGGCGGCGGCCCGCATCTACGCCACCTACCTGGGTGGTGGCGGTACCGATATCGCCCACCGCCTGGCAGTAGATGCCCAGGGCGAGCTGATATTGCTCGGCACCACCGGCTCCGCCGATTTTCCCAGGCCTTTTCTGGCGCCGCGCCGGTTTCAGGGCGGGCCGGCCATCATCCCGGAAAACGGGGTCACCTATCCGAATGGCGCCGACCTGTTTGTGGCCCGCCTCAGCGCCGACGGCCGGCAGCTGCTCGGGTCCACCTACCTGGGTGGGAGTGGCACCGATGGCCTGCCCTTCAGCGGGCTCAATGGGGCCACCGGGCCGCTGGTACTGCCGCAGCTCGGATTCGCCGCGTGGCGTGGCGATGTGCAGGTCGATGCCCAGGGCAATGTGTACATCGCCACCGCAACGGCCAGCCGGGATTTTCCAGGCCTCAACTCCTTTCAGCCCTCGTACCGGGGCGGGCTTTCCGATGCCGTGGTGTGCCAGCTCTCGCCCAACCTGCGCGACCTGCGCTGGAGCGCCTTCCTGGGCGGCAGCGCTGCCGATACCGCCTTCGGCCTGACCCTGGCGCCCAATGGCCTGGTGTATGTGGCCGGCAGCAGCACCAGCGCCAACTTTCCGGTCACCGCTGGCGCCTTCCAGCCCGCGGCCAGAGGCGGGGCCGACGGTTTCGTGGCTGCCCTCAGTGCCGATGGGCAAACCCTACGCTATGCCTGCCGCACCGGTACTGCTGATGCCGACGCCGTGGAATTTGTGCAGGCCGATGCCAGCTCTGCTATCTACCTGGCAGGCCTCAGCACGGGCCAGGTGGCCAGTTCGCCGGGCAGCCTGTCGGGTGGCGGAATGTTTGTGCAGCAGCTATCGGCTGATTTGAGCCAGAGTTTTTTTACGGCTTCGCTGGGTGCGGCGCACAATTTCAATGATTTGACCCTGACGGCCTTCCGCGCCGACGACTGCGGCACCCTTTACCTGGCGGCGGTGGGCCTTACCACCGGCCTGCCCCTCACGGAAGGAAGCCGGCCTTACGAAGCAACTTACGTGGCCCGGCTTAGCGCGCAGGGCCGGACGCTTGAGTTTGGCGCCTGCTACGGTGGCGACCACACGCACGGTATCAGTCGTTTCGGGCCCGATGGGGCGTTGTACCAGGCTATTTGCGGCCATTGCAGCGGCTATCGCAACACGTTTCCCATTCCGGCCCAGGCGCATTTCTACACGACGACATCACCCGCCAGCAACTGCAACGACGCCTCGCTGAAAATCGCCGTAGCCCCCGAGGCCAACACCAGTGCCCGGCAGCTCTGCATGGGCGCCGCCTCCTTGCCGCTGAACGGCAGCCCGGTGGGCGGCACCTGGAGTGGGCCCGGGGTGGTCGCTGCGCCGGGAGGCGGCTTTCAGTTTATTCCGAGTGCCAGCCTGCTGGGCGATAACACGCTGACCTATAATGTGCCCAGCGGCTCGGCATGCCCTAATAGCCGGCTGGTAGTCAAAGTAATTGCTCCGACTACTGCCATCATCGACCCCATTGGCGGGCCCTTCTGCCCCAGTCAGTCATCCGGGCTTGATATTACCTTGGTCGCCCGGCCGGCCGGCGGTTCTTTTTCGGGGCCTGGGGTGGCCAACGGACGGTTTTCGCCGGTAGCCGCTGGCCCTGGCACCCACACCATTACGTACACCTTCAACCAGGATGGGCAGTGCGGCAGCGGCGCACTGACCGTCACGGTGCTGGGTACGCCGCTGCAAGCTGGCCCCGACACCGTAATGTGCGGCCTTCCGTTCCGAGCCTTTCAGCTCAGGTCTACGCCAGCCGGCGGCACCTGGAGCGGCTACGGCGTGACGGCCAGCGGCTGGTTCGACCCGGCCCGCGCTTTCAGCAACCCCAGTGCCAGTGCTACTTCCTTATCTGCCTACCCGGTTTATAGCTTCAATAGCCCCGATGGCTGCGTGAGCAAGCGCACGGTACGCATCCTGCTCATTCCAAATGCGCCTTACCTCAGCCCGGTGCCGCAGCCGCGCTGCCCGTTACGGCCCGACCAGGCAGGCTTCCCGCCCTATACCCTGGAAATGCCCTCGGTGCCTACCGACTATTCGGCGAAGTACTACTGGGACTTTGGCGATGGCGAAACCTCCACCATCTATCAGTACGGAATCCCGCCCGTGTCGCATACCTACACCGCGGCCGGCACCTACGCCGCCGTGCTGCACATCGAATACCCAAGCGGCTGCCCGCGCACCGTGCCCCTGGCAGCCTTCACGCTTGGCGAAGCCCAGCCGCTGCCCAACATCATCACCCCCAATGCCGATGGCCTCAACGATTTCTTCGTACAGCGCCAGTTTTGCGAATTGCCCGACCTGCGTGTTTTCTCGCGCTGGGGCCAGGAGGTGTACCACGCCGAGCACTACCGCAACGACTGGTCGGCCGCCGGCTTGCCCAGCGGCACCTACTATTATCGCTTTGCCGGCGAGCAGGGCGGCATTGTCAAGGGCTGGCTCGAAGTGCAGCGCTAAAGCCCAATCTTGCATTCGGTCGGCAATTGTCGTACCTTTGCCCCGAAGTTGGTATTCAATCTGATAAAGAGGGGACGCGCAGTCCCCTCTTTTTTTGCCCGCTTGTCTCAAATATTATGCGTTTCGACCGTAACCTGCTGCTGGAAATGCTCCAGGACGCCATGAGCGACCAGGAGCTGTTTGTTGTGGGCCTCACCGTGTCCGATTCGGTGCTGCCCAAAGTCACCGTTATTCTCGACGGCCCCACCGGCCTCGGCATCAACGAGTGTGCCACCATCAGCCGCCGCCTGGCTCGTCGCATCGACGAGCACTACGGCGAAGAATCGGCCTATTCCCTGGAAGTGACCAGCCCCGGCGCTGACCAGCCCCTCACCGACCCGCGCCAGTACGTGCGCCACATCGGCCGCTCGCTGGCCCTGAAGCTGGCCGACGGCACCGAGAAAACCGGCACCCTCACCGCCGCCACGCCCGAAGGCGTCGAAATCGAAGAAGTCATCAAGCAAAAAACCAAGAAAACCATCCTGCCCGCCGCTTTCTATTCCTTCGGGGACATTAAAGAGGCCAAGGTTGTTATCTCCTTTAAGTAAATCTTTTGTCATGCTGACGGAGGAAGCATCTTATCACGGCTGCTTTCGTCAGAAATCAAAATCAGTTACTACCCGAGCCCTGCGAACGTGATAAGATGCTTCGCAAGCTCAGCATGACAGCAGTACCTATGAACAGCCACGAACTCATTGAATCCTTCGGCGAATTTGCCCGGAGCAAGAACATCGACCGGCCCACGATGATGAGCATCCTGGACGACGTGTTTCGCACCATGATTCGGAAGAAGTACGACCAGGACGAAAACTTCGACGTCATCATCAACCCCGACAACGGCGACCTCGAAATCTGGCGCAACCGCGAAATCGTGGACGACAACTCGGAGGATATCTGGGACCACGACAAAATTCCGCTGGCCGAAGCCCAGAAAATCGAGCCCGACTTCGAGGTGGGCGAATCGGTGGCCGAAGCCGTAAAACTGGAAGACTTCGGCCGCCGCGCCGTGCTCATGGCCCGCCAGACGCTGATTCAGCGCGTGAAGGACCTCGAGCGCGACAACCTGTACCAGAAATACAAGGACCAGGTGGGCGAAATCGTGACCGGCGAAGTGTACCAGGTGTGGAGCCGTGAAGCCCTCATCATGGACAAGGATGACAACGAGCTGGTGATGCCGAAAGGCGAGCAAATCCCCAAGGACCGTTTCCGCAAGGGCGACACCGTGCGTGCCGTCGTGCACCGCGTGGAAGTAATTAACGGCACGCCGAAAATTATTCTCTCGCGCGCCGCGCCGGCCTTCCTCGAGCGTTTGTTCGAACTGGAAGTGCCCGAGATTTACGACGGCCTCATCGTCATCAAGAACGTGGTGCGCGAGCCCGGCGAGCGTGCCAAAGTAGCCGTGGAAAGCTATGACGAGCGCATCGACCCCGTGGGCGCCTGCGTGGGCATGAAGGGCAGCCGCATCCACCCGGTGGTGCGCGAGCTCGAAAACGAGAACATCGACATCATCAACTACACCGATAACCTCGAACTCTATATTGCGCGGGCACTATCGCCGGCCAAGGTGGGTTCTATGAAGATAAACCAGGAGAACGGCCGGGTTTCCGTGTTCATGAAGCCCGACCAGGTGAGCCTGGCCATCGGCCGCGGCGGTGCCAACATCAAGCTGGCCAGCCGCTTGGTGGGCATGGAAATCGACGTGTTCCGCGAAGCCACCGACTACGAGGAAGACATCTCGCTCGACGAGTTCCAGGACGAAATCGAACCCTGGGTACTGGCCGAACTCAAGAAAATTGGCCTCGATACCGGCCGTGCCGTACTGGCCGTGAAGAAAGACGACATCGTGCGCCGCACGGAGCTCGAAGAAGAAATGGTGGACGATGTGTACCGCATTATCCGCCAGGAATTTGCCGACGACGAAGACTTGGACGACAACACGCTGGAAGCGGCCAAAAGCCGTGTAGAAGCTGCAAAAACGCCTGTTGCGGCCACCGAGGAAGCAGCAGTGACCCACGCCTCGGCCACCGATACCACCCCCGAACACACGCCCCTGGCAGCCGATGCCGGGGCACCGACTGAGGACGCGGGCAGCAGCTCTCCCGCCGAGCCAGCCCAATGACGGCCGCGCGGCCGGTACGGCAAGGGTAACAAATCGTGCCAGCAGGTGCGGTTTGCGCCCTGCTGGCAAGATTTAATGTAATACCTTTGCACTTAGAAGCGTATCGTACGCGAGATAGATAGAATGGCGGAAGCAACCCCGAAACGGCTACAACAGGCGGCCAAAGACCTGAATATTGGAATGGACAGGGTGGTCGAGGCCCTGGCCAAAAAAGGCATACAAGTAGAGAACAAGCCCACCACCAAGCTGACTGGTGAGCAGGTTGCTTCGCTTGAGAAAGAATTTGCTGCGTCTGCCCACGACCGGCAGGAGGCCCAGAAAGTCATTCAGGCCAAGCGCCAGAGCGACCTTGATGCCGCCCCCAAGCCCGTCGCGCCAGCTCCCCGGCCCGTGCAGGCGGTGCCTACGCCCGCTCCGAAGCCAGCGGCTGCACCGGTAGCGGCAGCGCCTGCTCCCGCTGCGCCGGTAGTGCCGGCTGCGGCCCCGGCCGCTCCCGTGGCGGCTACGCCCGCTCCGGCTCCTGCTGCCGAAGCGCCCAGCGTACCCGGCCTGAAAGTATTGGGCAAAATCGAGCTTGACAGCAAAGGCCGCGTGGTACCGCCGCGCCCGGCAGCGCCGGCTCCGACCCCGGCTGCCGCTGCGCCTGTAGCCGCACCGGTGCCAACGCCCGCCCCGGCTGCGCCGAAAGCAGAAGTGCCCGCTGCGCCCGCCCCGGTTCCGGCCCAGGTGGAGGCCCCGGCTGCTCCGGCTCCGGCCCCACAGCCAGCTGCCAAAGCGGAACCCACGCCCGCGGCCCCGGCTACGCCAGCTCCGGCCGCTCCTGCAGCCCCGGTAGCTGCTGCTCCGGCTGCTACTGCCCCCGCCGCCCCCACCCCGGCCGAAACGCCGGCCCCGGCCGAAGATACCAGCACGATTGTGGCCAAGTCGGACACGCTGAAGGGCCTCACGGTTCTTGGCAAAATCGATTTGTCGTCTATCAACAACGACCGGCGCGGGCCGGGTGGCCGTGGCCCCCGCCCCATTGCATCGTCGGATGTAAGCAAGCGTGGCCTGCCCGCCGGCCCCGGCCAGAAGAAGCGTACGCGTCTGCCTGGCCCTCCCGGCAGCACCACGTCGCCCCCCAGTCCCGGCTACCAGGGCAACCGCCCTGCTGGCGGTGGCCAGGGCGGCCAGGGCGGCGGCTACCAGGGCAACCGTCCTGGTGGTGGCCAGGGGCAGGGCAACCGTCCCGGCGGTCCCGGCCAGCGCGGTGGGCAGTCGGCTCCCAAGCCTGCGGCACCGGCACTTACCCCCGAACAGGCCGAAAAGCAGATTCAGGAGCAGATTAAGGCTACGCTCGCCAAGCTTGGCGGCAACAAGGGCGGCAACAATCAGAACCGCGCCAAGTACCGCCGCGACAAGCGCAGCATGCTGGCGGAGGACCGCGAGGCCCTGCGCGCGCAGAACGAGCTCGACGCCAAGACCCTCAAGCTCACCGAATTCATCTCGGCCAACGACCTGGCCTCGCTGATGGACGTGAACGTGAACGAGGTCATCAAGGTGTGCCTGGGCATGGGCATGTTCGTGTCCATCAACCAGCGCCTCGACGCCGAAGCCATTACCGTGATTGCCGATGAATTCGGCTTTGACGTGGAATTCCTCTCGGCTGAAGAAGAAGAAATTGATGTGGACGCCGGCGACGACCCGGCCGACCTGCTGCCCCGTGCCCCCATCGTGACCATCATGGGCCACGTCGACCACGGCAAAACGTCGTTGCTCGACTACATCCGCGATGCGAGTGTGGCTAAAGGCGAAGCCGGCGGCATCACGCAGCACATTGGTGCCTACGAGGTGCGCACCAAATCGGGCCAGCCCATCACCTTCCTCGATACGCCTGGTCACGAAGCGTTTACCGCCATGCGTGCCCGGGGTGCCAAGGTGACGGACATTGCCATCATTGTGGTGGCGGCCGACGACTCGGTAATGCCGCAGACGAAGGAAGCCATCAACCACGCGCAGGCCGCCGGGGTGCCGATTATCATCGCCCTCAACAAGATTGACAAGCCCGCCGCCAACCCCGAGAAAATCCGCGAGGAGCTTTCCCAGATTAATATTCTGGTGGAAGAGTGGGGTGGCAAGTACCAAAGCCAGGAGGTTTCGGCCAAATCGGGTCTGGGCGTGGAGGACCTGCTGGAAAAGGTACTGCTGGAGGCCGAGCTGCTCGACCTGAAAGCCAACCCCGACCGCAACGCCATCGGCACCGTTATCGAAGCCTCGCTGGACAAAGGCCGCGGCTACGTAACCACCGTGCTGGTGCAAACCGGCACGCTGAACGTGGGCGATGTGATTCTGGCCGGCCCGCACTTCGGCCGCGTGAAGGCCATGACGGACCACCGCGGCAAGAAGATGAAGACTGCGCCGCCCGCTACGCCGGTGCAGGTGCTCGGCCTCACGGGTGCCCCGCAGGCCGGCGACCGCCTCCAGGTGATGGAGACGGAGCGCGAAGCCCGCGAAATTGCTACCCAGCGCCTGCAACTGGCCCGCGAGCAAACCATCCGGACCAAGAAGCACATCACGCTCGACGAAATTGGTCGCCGCCTGGCCATCGGTTCGTTTAAGGAGCTCAACATCTTGGTGAAGGGCGACGTGGACGGCTCGGTAGAAGCACTTTCCGACTCGCTGCTCAAGCTGAGCACGCCGGAAGTGAAGGTGAACATCCTCTCGAAAGGGGTGGGCGCCATCTCCGAAAGCGACGTGCTGCTGGCTTCGGCTTCCGATGCCATCATCATCGGCTTCCAGGTGCGGCCCTCGCAGAGTGCCCGCAAGCTGGCCGAGAACGAGCAGATTGACATCCGCCTGTACTCCATCATTTACAACGCCATCAACGAGGTGAAGGATGCCATGGAAGGCATGCTGGCCCCGACGGTGCAGGAAGTGGTGGTGGCCAACGCCGAAGTTCGTCAGGTGTTCAACATTACCAAAGTGGGAACCATTGCCGGCTGTATGATGACCGAGGGCACCATGACCCGCAAAACCAAGGTGCGCGTGGTGCGCGACGGCATTGTGCTGCACACCGGCGACATTCAGGACCTCAAACGCTTCAAAGACGATGTGAGCGAGGTGCGCCAGGGCTACGAGTGTGGTATCTCCATCAAAGGCTTCAACGAGCTACAGGAAGGCGATAACATCGAAGGCTTCGAAGAAAAGGAAATCAAGCGTACGCTGTAGCGACAGCGTTGCGCCTGAAAGCGAAAAGCCCCGACTGTGCGAGCAGTCGGGGCTTTTTGTTTGATTGGCTGACGCCGGGCGGGCAGATAACCATTCCCTGCCAAAGCAGCCGCAGTACAGGCAGCAAAAAGCCCCGGCCGCATAACGGCCGGGGCTTTTTGCTGTTAGTAAATGCTTAGAAAAGGAGGAATTTCTTCTTCGTATTGTGCTTGTGAACCAGCGGCTTGCCGGGAGGATTGGAGCCGCCTACGTAGTGCGTCTGGCCGCGCTTGTTCTCCAGGAAACCGGCTTTGGCTTTGTATTTCTTCACCATGAAACCGTTGCCGCTACGGCCGGAGTCGAACTGCCGCTCGGGGCCGCCATTGCCACCGAAGCTGGTGTTGCCGGTGCGGGCTTCGAGGAGCTCCATCTGCTGGTCGCGCTTCTGCTCTTCGGGCGTCATGGCGGCGCGGCGCTGATTGCGGGCCAGCTCTTGGGCATTCATCGCGGACGTGCGGCGGGCGCCTTCCTCGCTGGTGCCCTGGCCGGGCGTGGGGAAAGCAGGACCGGTTTGGGCATGGGCTGCCGAAACCGAACTCAGACTCAGACCGCCCAGAAGCGCGGCAAAAAGCAACATTTTCATATCAGCGAAATGGGGTGGAGTGGGGGAGGAGTTGCGACCTAACGGATGCGAAGGGTGGGTGGTTCATCGGCGGCAGGTAAATTTTGCCGAGTGCGATTAGGTCGCCCCTAAGTTCGTAACTTATTTTGATTCGCGCAATTACCCGAGGTATATAAAATGACTACTTGAAGCAGAAAATGCAAAAACCGCTGCCCACACTCGGTGGACAGCGGTTTTTGCACGCTGAAAGAAAACGCAGAGCTTAGGCGCGGTTGGCGCGCAGAGCGTCGCGGATTTCCATGAGCAGCTGCTGGTCGGTGGTGGGCGGCGGCGGGCTGGCGGGGGCCGCTACCACTTCCACGGGCTTCTTCTTGATGCTGTTGGCACCCTTCACAATGAAGAAGATAATGAGGGCCAGGATGAAGAAACCAACCACTGCGTTGAGGAACAAACCAATTTTGACGGGACCGGCATGAATGGCCGAAAAATCGGGCTGGCCGCCTATCAGGCCCACAATGGGCATGATAACGTCATCGGTGAGCGAGGAGACGATTTTGCCAAACGCGCCGCCGATGATGACACCAACGGCCAGGTCAAGCACGTTGCCTTTGGAGATAAACTCTTTGAATTCGGAGACAAGTCCCATTGCAGTAAAGGGTTAAAAGTGAAAAAAGTGGGTAGTGTTGAAGCGTTAAGGTATTGAAAAAAATACATTCGCTTATTTGTGCGGCAAAGGTGAGGGAAGATTTCAGGGAATACCGACTGGTTTCGGCAGGCCTAAGCGGATAGCCGCCCAACCGCTGCGCTGGCCCGTCCGGCCGGTGCGGGCGCTATCTTTGACGGGCCCAATTCACTCCACGCTTCTCACACCTATATGTCGGCTTCTTTCGAAAACCTGCTCTACGACCTGGATGCTGCCAGCGGCATCCTCACCATCACCATCAACCGGCCCACCAAGCTCAATGCGCTGAACGCGGCCACCATTGCCGACATCGACGCGGCGGCGCAGCAGGCCCTGGCCGACCCGAAGGTGCGCGGCATCATCATCACGGGCAGCGGCGAAAAGGCCTTCGTGGCCGGGGCCGACATTGCCGAGCTGGCGGCCCTCACGCCTGAGCTGGGCGGCCGGGCGGCCGTGGCCGGGCAGGAAGCCTTTGCCCGCATCGAGGCCGGCACCAAGCCGGTTATCGCGGCCGTGAACGGCTTTGCGCTGGGCGGCGGCTGCGAGCTGGCCATGGCCTGCCACATGCGCGTGGCCTCCGACAATGCCCGCTTTGGCCAGCCCGAGGTGAACCTGGGCCTGCCGCCCGGCTACGGCGGCACCCAGCGCCTGCCCCAGCTCATCGGCAAGGGCAAAGCCATTGAATTGCTGCTGACGGCCGACATGATAAAGGCCGACGAGGCCCTGCGGCTGGGATTGGTAAACCACGTGGTGCCCCAGGCCGAGCTGCTGCCCTTCTGCACGCAGCTGCTCACCAAAATTCTGGGCAAGGCCCCGCTGGCCGTGGGCCTGGTGCTGGACTGCGTGAACGCGCACTACGCCAAAGACGCCAACGGCTACGAAACCGAAGCCAAGGCCTTCGAGCGCGCCTTCGAAAGCGACGATTTCAAGGAGGGCACCACGGCTTTTGTGGAGAAGCGCCCGTCCGTGTTCACTGGTAAATAGCCTGCTTTTTAATGAGGAATGAAGAATGAGGAATGAGGAATTGTCGCCGAAGACAATCTGCCATTCCTCATTCTTCATTCCTCATTCTTCATTACCCAACGAATGAGTGTAGTTAAAAAATTAGCGTCGCAGACGGCCGTGTATGGCGTGAGCAGCATTGTGGGCCGCGTGCTCACGTACCTGCTCACGCCGCTGTACACGCGGGCATTTGCGGCGGCCGAGTTTGGCATCGTAACGGGGCTCTACGCCTACGTGTCGTTTCTGAACGTGGTGTTTACCTACGGCATGGAAACCACGTATTTCCGCTTTGCCAACCGGGCCGGGGCCGACCGGCAGGAGCTGTACGACCGCACGCTGAGCCTGCTGCTGGTGAGCACGGCCGTGCTCACGGCCCTGCTGATGCTGCTGGCCCGGCCGCTGCTGGAGCTGCTGGCCATTCCGCCCGGCCACGAGCAGTACGCCGTGTGGGTGGCCCTCATTCTGGGGCTGGATGCGTTGTCGGCCATTCCGTTTGCCCGGCTGCGGCTGGAGAACAAGGCGAAGAAGTTTGCCAGCATCAAGCTCGCGGGCATTATTGCCAACGTGGTGCTGAACCTGTTTTTCATCGTGCTGTGCCCGGCGGTGATGAGCGGCAAATGGCTGCCCGCTTTGCAGCCGCTGGTGGCCCGCGTGTACGACCCCGCAGTGGGCGTGGGCTACATTTTCCTGTCGAACCTGTTTGCCAGCGGCCTCACGCTGCTGCTGCTGGGGCGCGAGCTGCTGGACTTCCGCTTCCGGCTGAGCCTGGCTTTCCTGAAGCCGCTGCTGCGCTACGCCTACCCGCTGATGCTGATGGGCCTGGCCGGCATGGTGAACGAGACGCTGGACCGCATTCTGCTGCCGAAGTGGCTGCCCGAGGGTTTCTATCCCGGCCAGAGCAGCCTCACGGCGGTGGGCATCTACGGGGCCTGCTACAAGCTGAGCATTCTGATGTCGCTGGTGATTCAGGCGTTCCGCTACGCGGCCGAGCCGTTCTTCTTCGCCCAAAGCACGGATAAGAACTCGCCGGCCACGTTTGCCATGATTTTGAAATGGTTCACGCTGTGCTGCGCCGTCATTTTCGTGGGTGTGAGCCTGAACGTGGAAGACATCGGGCCGCTGTTTCTGCGGCGGCCGGAGTACCTGCAGGGGCTGGCCGTGGTGCCGGTACTGCTGCTGGCCAACCTGTTTCTGGGCGTGTACTACAACCTGTCTGTGTGGTTTAAGCTCACGGACAAGACGTATTACGGCACCTACATCGGGGCCGGTGGGGCAGTGCTCACCATCGCGCTCAACTTCCTGCTGATTCCGGTGCTGGGCTACATGGGCTCGGCCATTGCTACGCTGGTATGCTATTTCAGCATGGCCATCTTGTGCTGGCGGCTGGGCGAGCGGCACTTCCCGGTGCCGTATCCGGCGTTGCGGCTGGGGCTGTGGCTGGGGTTCGCTACGCTGCTGGTGGCGCTGGGCTGGGGCGTGGAAGTGGCCGGCTTCTGGGCGCGCCACGCCTGGCACGCGGGGCTGACGGTGGCGTTTCTGGCGGCGCTGTGGGTGGTGGAGCGGCCGCGGGCAGCTGTCGCTGCGAAGGCAGCTTAATGACCCGTAGATAAATACGCGTTGAAGGTGAGCGCAAGAAAACGGTTATACACTTTGCTGGCAAAGTAGCGCGGGTGCGTGGTGGCTAGCGTGGGGTCAAGCGCATATCGGTTGGATAGTGCTACGGTGAACTCATGGTGTGCCGTCCGCTTCAACCGGCACTCGACTTCGAACAGAAAAGACCATTCCCGCTGATATTTCGAGTTGTAGTAGATTGTTTGGTACGGGATGTTATCCGTAGACGGTTGATTCAAGGCCCATGCGTATGCTGTGCCAAGAGACAGGTGCACTGCTGTATTGGGTTTGAATAGCCGGAGATAAACCGGCACTTTCAGGTAGTGTACGCGGCCTGGCGCATAGGGCACCGGGTTGCCATGTTGCTCATACCCAAGGCCGCTGTATAGGGCGATAGGCAATTCAGAAAAATTTACCCCGGCTACGGCTGTAAGCGACGGACTGATTACCGTTGATTCGGAACTGGGAGATTTAGTAGCGAGGGCTACACCTGTTTTCAGGCCAATTAATGCCTCAACAGGCTTTTGACCCCAGCCACTGACGCTGGCCAACAAGAAGAATGGGAATAGGATGAGCGAATTACGGTAGCGCATGTTGTGTGGATATCTCTACTTCGGGAGATTGAAGGAAGGAGTATAAACATAACCATTTTCCTTTGTGGGAAGCACGATTGATGAGCCACAAGGCATTGGGCCTACTCCTATCTTTGCCCGCCATCCCTGCTTCTCCCATGCACATCCCCGTTATTAACCACTCCGGGCACCCGCTGCCCGAATACCAGACGCCCCACGCCGCCGGCCTCGACCTGCGCGCCCACCTGCCCGAGGGTCCCGTCACGCTTCGGCCGCTGGAGCGCCAGCTCATTCCGACGGGCCTGAGCCTGGAAATTCCGGTGGGCTACGAGGCGCAGGTGCGGCCCCGCAGCGGCCTGGCCGTGAAGCACGGCATCGGCATCGTGAACAGTCCGGGAACGATTGATGCCGACTACCGGGGCGAAGTGCGCGTGCTGCTCGTGAATTTATCGAACGAGGACTTTGTGGTAAACGACGGCGAACGCATTGCCCAACTGGTAGTTGCCAGGCACGAAACCATTGTGTGGCAGCCCGCCGAAACCCTGAGCGCAACCCAGCGCGGGGCAGGCGGGTATGGGAGTACAGGAAAAAGCTAATATCCAGTAACCGGTTGTGCGTGGTCCGGCCCTAGATTCGGGCCGCCAAACGGCTGCCCGCCTGGTGCGGCCGGCATCTCCTAAAATTCAACAGCACGGACTTCTAACACCTGACCACTACTCAACACATGAAAATCATCGTCCCGATGGCCGGCATGGGCAAACGCATGCGCCCTCACACCCTCACCGTTCCCAAGCCGCTCATCCCCATTGCCGGCAAGCCCATTGTGCAGCGCCTCGTGGAGGACATTGCCAAGGTTTGCGGCGAAGCCGTGGACGAGGTGGCCTTCATCATCGGCCGGTTCGGCAGCGAGGTGGAGAAAAGCCTGGTGAAAATTGCCGAATCGGTAGGGGCCAAGGGCACCATTGTGTACCAGGACGAGCCGCTGGGTACGGCCCACGCCATTCTCTGCGCCAAAGAAAGCCTGACCGGCCCGCTGGTAGTAGCCTTTGCCGATACCCTGTTCAAAGCCGATTTCACTCTCGACAGCAGCGTGCCCGGCACCATCTGGGTGCAGAAAGTGGAAGACCCCAAGCCCTTTGGCGTGGTGAAGCTGAACGAGCAGGGCCAGATTACCGAATTTGTGGAGAAGCCGCAGGAGTTCGTGTCGGACCTGGCCATCATCGGCATCTATTACTTCCAGGACGGCGAGTACCTGCGCAGCGAGCTGCAGTACCTGCTCGACAACGACATCAAGGACAAAGGCGAGTACCAGCTCACCAATGCCCTCGAAAACATGAAGAACAAAGGCACGGTGTTCGTGCCCGGCCGCGTGACCGAGTGGCTCGACTGCGGCAACAAGGACGCCACCGTGTTCACCAACCAGCGCTACCTGGAGTACCTGAAGGAGCGCGGCGAGTCGCTGGTGGCCGAGTCGGCCAAAATCACCAACTCCGTCATCATCGAGCCGGTGTACATCGGCGAAGGCGCTATCATTACCGATTCGGTGGTGGGCCCGCACGTGAGCGTGGGTTCACAGTCCAACGTGCGCGACTCGCGCCTGTCGAACTCCATCGTGCAGCAGTCGGCCTCGGTGCTGAACTCGGTTATTACCAATTCGATGATTGGCAATTTCGCCTCGGTCATTGGCACGCCCGACGACCTGAGCCTCGGCGATTATAACCAGCTGCGGGTGTGACATTTTAAGGCATAATTACGTTACCCGGACGCGGCCTTCTCACGGGGGCCGCGTCTTTGGCTATTATTACCCGTAATTTCGTGGGCCGGGCCGAGCGTCCGGCTTTGTTGTGTATGCGTCAACTTGCTCTGAGTCTGCTGTTTTGCGTGGGAATGGTGGTCACGGCTTCGGCCCAGGCCCCCGAGGGTGCCACCGCGCCCCCGGCCAAGCTGAGCCGGAAGGAGCAGCGCGCCCTGGAAAAAGAGCAGCGCGAGCTGGACAAAAAGCTGGCCGAAGCCCGCGCCAGGCGCGCCGCCGCCCCGCCCCTCACCGAGCGCGACAAGGAAATGAGCGAGGCCCTGTTTGTGGACGGGGTGAAGTACGTGCTGCTCGAAGACTACCCCAAAGGGCTGGAGCGCCTGCTGAAAGCCTACGCCATCAACCCGGACAATGCGGCCGTCAACTACAAGATTGCCGAAGCCAACCTGCTGAGCGGCAACCTGCGCGATGCCACCAACTACGCCAACGCCGCCACCCGCCTCGACCCCAAGAATGCGTACTACTACCTGCTGCTGGCCCAGATTCAGGCCAGCCAGAAGCAGTACGACGAAGCCACCAAAACCTACGCCACGCTCATCAGGCAGGTGCCCAACTCGGGCAGCTACCTGTTTAACCTGGCCGACCTCTACCTGGCCCAGAACAAGCTGCCCGAAGCCCTGACCACGCTCGACCAGGCCGAAAAGGAGTTTGGGCAGGTCGATGAGATTTCCTTCAAGAAGCAGCAGATTTACCTCAAGCAGAACAAGCTGGACCTGGCCCTGGCCGAGGGCGAAAAGCTCATTGCCGCCAACCCCGACGAGCCGCGCTACGTGCTGGCCCAGGCCGAGATGTACGCCAGCAACAACCGCCTGCCCGAGGCCATTCGGGTGGCCCAGCAGGCGCTGCGCCTCGACGCCAGCAACCCGCAGGCCCACCTGATTCTGTCGGACGTGTACCGCCAGCAGAACCTGCCCGAAGAGGCCGCCCAGCAAGTGCGCCTGGCCTTCGACAGCCCGGCGCTGGACATTGACGCGCGGGTGCGCATTCTGGTGGGCTACATCAAGCAGCTGCCCAGCCCCAAGGAAACGGTGAACCAGATGGCGCGGGACCTGGCCACGGCCACTGTCAAAGCCTACCCCAAGGATGCCCGCTCCTACGCCGTGGCTGGCGACATCCAGACCCTGACCGACCACAAGAAGGACGCCCGCAATACCTACCTGCAGGCCCTGCGCTTCGATAATTCCAAGTACCAAATCTGGCAGCAGGTGGTGCTGATTGACGCCGAGCTGAACCAGACCGACTCGCTGCTCGTGCATTCGGACCGGGCCCTGGAGCTGTTTCCGAACCAGGCGTCGCTGTGGTTTTACAACGGCGTGGCGCATTTGCTCAAAAAGCAGCCCACCAAGGGCGTGAAAGCCCTGGAGCACGGCCGCAAGCTGGTGGTGAACAACCCCGAGCTGCTGGGCCAGTTCGATGCCCAGCTGGGCGATGCCTACCACGAGCTGAAGGAGTACGAAAAATCGGACGCGGCCTACGAAGCCGCGCTGGCGTCGGACCCGAACAACGTGCAGGTGCTCAACAATTACAGCTACTTCCTGTCGTTGCGGGGCGAAAAGCTGGACAAGGCCAAGCAGATGTCGGGCAAGGTGGTGAAGCAGTTTCCCGACAACGACACCTACCTGGATACGTACGCCTGGGTACTGTATAAGATGAAAGATTATGCCGGGGCCCGCACCACGCTGGAAAAAGCCCTGCAAACCAGCAAGGACGGCTCCGTCGTTGAGCACTACGGCGACGTGCTGTACCAGCTTGGCGACAAGGAAAAAGCCGAAGCCGAATGGCAGCGCGCCCGCAAGCTCGGCGGCACGTCGGACCTGCTGGAGCGCAAATTGAAAGACCGAAAACTCTATGAATAAAGTGACCTTGCTGCTGGCCCTGGGGCTGCTGTTTGGCAGCTGCGCCCGCAAAGCCACCCCCACCGTTTCGACCGGCGGCCCCGGCACCTCCACGCCGGTGGCCGAGCCTAAAGTGCGGGCCACCAATACCTCGTTTCTGTTTTTGAATGCCAAGGGCAAGGCGCAAATCAACATGAAGGGCAACAAGCAGGGCGCCAACCTGGCCCTGCGGATGCGCCGCGACAGCGTTATCTGGATTTCGGCCTCGCTGGTGGGCATCGAGGGCGTACGCGCCGTGCTCACGCCCGATTCGGTGCGGGTGCTGAACCGGCTGGAAAAAACCTACTTCTCGGGCGGCTACGACTACCTGAGCAAGCTGCTGAACGTGCCCGTGAGCTTTGCCCAGATGCAGGCCATTCTGCTCGGCGACTACCTGCCGGCCCCGGCGGGCACCTCGCCCAAAATTGCCGACGAAGAAGCTGGCCGCCAGCGCGTGAGCTATCCGCTGGCCGATGTGCTGGTGGAGCGCCTGCTGCAGCCCGGCACCGGCCGCGTGCAGCAGCTGAAAGTGAGCGACGCGGCCACCAAGCGCGACCTGACGGTGGACTACACCGACTTCAAACCCCTGGATGATGCCAGCGCGCTGCCCTTTGCGAACTCCGTCTTCATTCAGGCGCAGCAGCCGGCGGCGGGCGTGGTCACGGCGGCCATCAACTACAGCAAAGTGAACGTGGGCCGCGAGCGGCTGGCCTTCCCGTTTGCCGTGCCGAAGGGCTACAAGCGGCAGAAGTAAGCCGGATTCGGCAGCGGGTTCGGGCCAAACCCCGGCTTTGTAAGAAGCAACTCACTGCCAACTGCTAATTTTGCCAGATTAGGTTTTGAACGGCGCACGTTGAATAAGCAAAAACAACAGGGTACAGGCAGCAATAAGCTGGGACAAGCCCCCGCCGGTTTGGCGCGCGGGCAATGGTGGCTGGCTGCCGTGCTGCTGCTGTGCCTGGCGCTGCCCGGCATGGCCCAGCAGCGCCGCAAAAAGCAGCCCGCCAAAACCACGCAGAGCGGGAAGCGCAAAACCACTTCCCGCGCCTCCAGGCCCGCCGGAACGCGCGCCAAAAGCAAGGAGCAGCTTGAGCGCGAGCGGCTGGCCAACCTGCAGCAGATTCAGAAAACCACGCAGGCCCTCAACCAGACCCAGGAAAAGAAAAAAGTGAGCCTGGGCCAGCTGCACGTCATCACCGAAAAGCTGACGGAGAAAAAGCAGGTCATCCAGGGGATTTCGACCCAGCTGCACGGCATCGAAACCAACGTGCACCAAACGGCCGAGCAGGTTATTCAGACCCAGCGAACCCTGGCCCAGCTCAAGAGCGAATACGCCCGGCTGCTCTACACGGCCTCCAAAACGTCGAATGGCTTCAACCGGCTGATGTTTTTGTTTGCCTCGGAGTCGTTCAACCAGTTTGCGTTGCGGCTGCGCTACATCCGGCAGTACACCGAGGAGCGGCAGCGGCAGGCAGCCCGCATCATGGGCACGCAGTACCGGCTGCACCAGCAGCTTTCGGGCCTCACCCGGCAGCAGCAGCGCAAAAGCAGCCTGCTCAACAGCCAGCTGGCCGAGAATAAAAACCTCATCACCCTTAAGTCGAAGGAAGATGAGATGGTGCAGCAGCTCAGCCAGCAGGAGCAGGGCCTGCGCCAGGAGCTGGAAGAGCGCCGCCAGGCCGTCAACCGCCTCGATAACCTGATTGCGGCCCGCGTGCGCGAGGAAATTGCCCGCGCTGCCCGGGCCGCTCGCCTGGCCGCCCGCCGCGAAGCCGCTGCGGTGGCTGCCCGCGATGCCCGCCGGGCCGC
>NZ_BAAGWC010000029.1:0-54811 GCF_054780555.1 Hymenobacter daeguensis | reverse complement strand
CGGCCGGGGAGGCCCCCGCCACGCCCGTGGCCGTGTGCCTGCGCTACGCCCAAACCGCGCTGGCGCTGGTGCCGCAGGCCCTGCCGCCCGAGGACCTGGCCCGCTGGCAGCTGGCCGAGGTGCGGGCCGCCGCCCTGGAAGCCGAAGCGGCGGCCCTGGCTGCCCTTTTGGCCGTGGGAACGGCCGTCCCAAAATAGGGCGCGGCGGTCCCAACAAAGGACGAAAAAAGCGCGGCCGTTGGGGCGGCTGCGTTCTAATTTGGCGGCTCACTTAACCCCCATTTTCAAGTACCCCTATGGCCGCAACCCTCACCTTGCTCACTACCCGCGCCGAGTGCGACGAAGCCCTGGAAAACCTCACCATCGAGCGCGAATCGTACGAGCACCGCTCCGGCAACATCGACTACGCCGACACCGTGGCCAGCCGCGCCGCCACCACCACGGCCGCCCGCCTGGCCAAAGCCACCGACGACGTGGCCCGCTACACCGCCGATGCCGCCCGCGCCGGCATCACGCCCGTCGAGAAGCGCCGCGCCCAGGCCGCCCTCATCACCGCCACCGCCACGCGCGACCGCCTGGCCCTGGCCACCACCACCCAAACCGGCTCCGAAGCCTACCTGTCGGAAGTCGATGCCGACCAGATAGAAGGACAGGTGGCCGTGCTCACCGCCCGCATCAACGAAGTGACGGCCCACCGCGCCACCCTGCCGGCGTAAGCTGGCCGCGTGCGAATGAAAAAGGCTGGCCCGGATGGGTCAGCCTTTTTTGTAGCGCGAACTTTTAGTGCGCGTCCCCATGCTATTCGGAGGCGTTCGGGTTTTCCGCTGGTGGGGCGCGGACTAAAAGTCCGCGCTACAGCTTGCCCTCGCCCAGCCAGCGTGCCACCGGGTAGCGGTTGTGGCCGGGCTCGTGGTAGGGGGAGCTTTGGTACACCCATTCCAGCTGGGCTTTGCCGTTCGATGCAAAAGCGGGGTTGTCCTTTTTGAGCTTTTCCAGGCGCTCGCGCAGGGCCGGGTCGCGGCGCAGCAGGTCGGCGGCCAGGTCTTCGAACACGTAGTCGGAGTAGTGCTCTTTCTGCTGCAGCACGCTGTCGAAAAAGCCCCAGGCGAAGAAGGAATCCGTGGCCTGCGGCTCCAGGGTTTCCATCAGGTAGCGCAGGGGCGCGCCCTCGCTGAGGTACACCACGAAGTCGCCCTGATGAAAAGTAGCCGTTTCCTGCCGGGTGCGCAGCTGTACCTGGCTGTGCACGTAGTGGCCCTCGAAGGGCCGGGGCGTGGTCTTGAAATCCTCGAAATAATAGACCTCCACCGGCACGCTCACGTCGTGGGCCAGCGGCTCCGGCGCGGCGCCGTTGCGGCGCAGAATGTCCAGCACCTCGCCCCAGGCTTTGGGAATGATATAGGCCGTGGGCCGGCTGGCCGTGGTGGTGGGCTGAAAGGTGTTGAAGTACTTCACCGGCCGCGTGAAGGGCTTGCTGCGGTCATAATACAGGCGCGGCTGCCCGCTGATGTCGCTGGGCTTGTGGCCGGCCTCGTAGCCGTGGAACTGCAGGGTTTCGTGCTGGCTGTCGTCGAGGGCCCAGGTGAGGGGAAAGGTCGTTTGGGTGGCCAGGTCGGCGGCGGCTTTGGCGCGGGCGGCGGCAATGGCGTCGGCCTGCCGGCCCACGGTTTCGAGCACGGTCAGCAGGAAATCATACGTCGAATGCACGCGGGGCGCGTAGGCCTTCAGCATGTGGGTTTCGGGCATGAAGCCGATGGTGTTGAACAGCGCCGCGTAGCCCGTGGAGTAGCGCGGCGACTCCAGAAACGCCTGCAGGCCGCTCTCCGGCGTTTCGCCCTCAAAGTCCACGTAGGGCGTCATGGGCCACTTCCGCTGCTCCATGCTTTTGTAGAGCGCGGGCAGCAGCTGCCCCTGCAAATACGTGCCCAGGGCCGGGGCCAGCTTGCTGTGCTGGGTGGCAATGAGCGTCATGGTGTACTGGTAGTCGGCCCCGTTGGAGGTGTGGGTTTCCACGAAAATATCGGGCTGCCACTTCTGGAACAGCTGCGCGAAGGACTCCGCATTGCGCGACTCCTGCTTGATGTAGTCGCGGTTCAAGTCCAGGTGCCGGGCGTTGCCCCGGAAGCCGTACTCGGCCGGCCCGTGCTGGTTCACGCGCGTCGTCGCGTTCCGGTTCAGCATCCCGTCGATGTTGTACACCGGCACCAGCACGATGGTGACCTTGTCGAGCAGCTTCCCCAGCGGCTTGTGCTGCATGAGGTCGCGGGCCAGCATCATGCTCGCGTCGATGCCCTCCGGCTCGCCGGGGTGAATGCCGTTCTGGATGAACAGGACGCGCCGGTTTTTGCGCCGGATGCTGGCCGGGTCGGTGTCGCCGTCGGCCGAAATCACCACTTCGTGCAGCGGGTGGCCGCTGTCGGTGGGGCCGGCTTCGGCCAGGTGCAGGTGCTGCGGGTAGGCGGCGGCCAGCTTCTGGTAGTAGGCCACGCACTCGGCGTAGGTGGCGGTGGTGTTGCCGGCCGGGTCGTTTTCGAAGGGCGTGCGCCAGGCCGGGGCCGGGGTGGGGGCGAGGGTTGTCATGAGCGAGGCGAGGAGAAGAGGGAACATAGTAGCGCGAACTTTGTAGTTCGCGTCCCGGAACGAGTCGTGGCTACGGCGCGGGGACGCGAACCGCAAAGTTCGCGCTACTTCTTTCCTCCGCCCGTCACCGCCCGGCCTACCTTTGCCCGCTCCCCACTTCACATCCCCCGCTTCCCTTTGAAAAAGCCCCTCATCCTCGTTTCCAACGACGACGGCATCACCGCCCCCGGCATCCGCCACCTGGTCGAAATCGTGCACGCCCTGGGGGCCGAAGTGGTGGTCGTCGCCCCCGACTCGCCGCAGTCGGGCATGGGCCACGCCATCACCATCGGCCACCCCATGCGCCTCACCGAAAACCCGGTTTTCGGCCCCGACGTGAAGGCTTACGAGTGCTCCGGCACCCCGGCTGACTGCGTGAAAATTGCCCGGCACTACGTCCTCAAAGACCGTACCCCCGACCTGGTGGTGTCCGGCATCAACCACGGCTCCAACGCGGCGGTAAATGTGCTGTACTCAGGCACCATGTCGGCGGCCATTGAAGCGGCCATTGAAGGCCTGCCCGCCGTGGGCTTCTCGCTCTGCGACTACGGCCACCACGCCGATTTCTCGCACGTAGCCGAGTGGGTGAGCCAGGTATGCCGCCACGCCCTGGCCCACGGCGTGCCCGCCGGCACGGCCCTCAACGTCAACATTCCCAAGAAGTCGGCCACGCCCATTGCCGGCCTGCGCCTGGGCCGGCAGGCCAATGCCCGGTGGCAGGAAGAATTCGACCGCCGCCTCGACCCCTACCAGCGGCCCTACTTCTGGCTGCGCGGCGAGTTCGTGAACCTCGACCCCGGCACCGATACCGACGAATGGGCCCTGGCCCACAACTACGTATCCATCGTGCCCTGCCAGTTCGACCTCACCTCGCTGGCGGGCCTGGCCCACCTCAGCACCCACTGGCAGCTGCCCCTGCCCGAGCCGGCCGAAGCGGCTGGCGTGCCGCCGCAGCCCATCGCCTCGGCCGACTACGGCGTGGCCGCGCCGGAGTAGGGCAGGCCGGAATCGGCTGTCATCCTGAGCGCAGCGTAGGATGACAGCCGATTCTGATTTGACGACCCAACGAAAAAAGCCCCGGCTAACCAGCCGGGGCTTGGTGTTTCCGGTCCTTCCGAAGCCAGAAGAACGACGGGCGGTGCCCCAGCACCGGGCGCACCGTTTTGGGCGGCATGGGCGCCGTGGTCGATTTACGCACCACCACCGGCGCGGCGGTTTGGTCGAGCGGCGGCACCGGGCCGCGATGCAGGGCCACTACCTCGGTGCCGACGGCGATTATCAGCACCAGCAGCAGGCTACTAAGCAAGATTTTCAGCAGGATACGCACGGGGAGTTGAATTACTCCCCGAAGCTACGCCCACCCCTATGAAGCCGGCATGAACCCTGCGGCCAATTTGGTGGCCGGCTGAAAATCGAGGATGAATGCCGTGCCCCGGCCCACCTCCGACTCGGCCCGCAGCACGGCCCCGTGGAAGCCGGCAATGGTCTGGGCGATGGGCAGGCCCAGCCCGTAGCCCTCCGGCGAGCCCGGCCCCGTGGCGTGGAAGCGCCGGAAGCGGTCGAACAGGTAGGGCAGGTTTTCGGGCGCGATGCCGGGGCCGCTGTCCTCCACCCGCAGCGTGTAGCCGCCGCTGGGCGTGGGCCGGCCCAGCACCCGGATGCTGCCGCCCTCGCGGTTGTACTTGATGGCGTTGGAAATCAGGTTGCGCAGCAGCGTGTGCAGCAGGCTGGCGTTGGCCAGGGGCCGGGTGTCGTCGCCGCTGATGTCCACGTCGAGGGCGATGTCGCGCTGCTGGCGGCGGTCCTCCAGCTCCTCGGCCACGTCGGCCACGGCATCGGAGAGGCGCACGGCTTCGTTGCGCAGGTACTGCTCGTTTTCGATGTTGGCGATGAGCAGCAGGGTGCGCACGGTGTTGCGCAGGCGGTAGAGCGTGCGCTGCGATTCCACAATCTGCTGGGCGTGCTGCTCGGGCAGGGTGGGGTCCTGCAGCATGTTCTCGAAGCGCGACTGCAGGATGCTGGCCGGCGTGAGCAGCTCGTGGCTCACGTTGCTCATAAACTCCCGCTCCTTGGCAAACGCCGACTGCACCTGCCGCATCAGCGAGTTCAACCGGTCATCGAGCCGGCGGAAGTCAGTGGTATCGGTATCAATGGGTTCGAACTGAAAATCCGACGGCTGCCGGATGCCCCGCAGCTTGCGCACCGTCAGTTCACGCAGGGGCTCCAGCAGGTAGTGCGCAAAGGCCGCATCGCTCAGCACGGTGAGCAGCGAGGCGGCCACCAGCACCCACAGCGCAAACGTGCGCAGCGTGTCCGTCAGCAGCTCCACGGTTTCGAGCGAGGAGCCGATTTCGACCCGGAAGGCCGGCCCGCCCAGTGCCCCCGGCGGCCGGGCAAAGCTCAGGATGCGGAAGTCCTCCACCTGCTGGTCTACCTGCCGGGGCTCCTCGAAAATGCGCTCGGGCGGCAGCCGGGCCCCGGCCGGCAGCGGCGTGAGCGTGATGTATTCCTGCTTGAAGATGTTGTAGTCGGCGTAGGTTTCGGCGCGCTCGCCGCGCTCGAAGGCCTGCAGGCCGTCGCGGGCAATGAGGGCCAGCACCCGGCGCTGCTTTTCGCGCAGGTGCTGGTCGGTGTGGCCCACCGCCACGCGCTGCACAATGGGCGGAATCACCAGGGCCCCCAGCAGCACCAGCAGCAGCTTGGAGAGGGCATTGAACAGGGCCAGCTTGGCTTCGAGACGCATGGTAGCAATGGGTGAATGGGTGAATGTGCGAATGGGTGAATGTGCGAAGGAAGCAACAAGGCCGCCATTCGCTCATTCACCCATTCATCCAATCACCCATTGGTGACGTTACTCCGCCGCGCGGTAGCCGATGCCGCGCACGGTTTCCAGGAAATCGGCCGAGCCGAACTGGGCCAGCTTCTTGCGCACGTTCTTGATGTGCACGTCGATGTAGTTCGAGTCGGAATCGTCTTCCAGCACGTTGCCCCACAGGTGCTCGCCGAGCTGCAGGCGGGTGAGCACCCGGCCGCGGTGCAGCAGCAGGTAGTGCAGCAGGTCGAACTCCTTTTTGGTAAGCGGCACTTCCTGGCCGCCGTGGCGCACGATGCGGGCGTTGGGGTCCATGCTGAAGCCCTGGCCGAAGGCGATTTCGGGCCGCTTCAGGTTGAACTTGCGGCGCGTGATGGCCTGCATGCGGCTGGTGAGCTCCAGCAGCGAGAAGGGCTTGGGCAGGTAGTCGTCGGCGCCCAGGTCGAGGCCCCGAATGCGGTCGTCGAGCGCGCCGCGCGCCGTGAGGATGATGAAGGACGCCTCCTGGTTTTCGTTGAGGCGGGCTTCCTTGAGCAGGTCGAGGCCGTCGCCGCCGGGCAGGCCCAGGTCGAGCAGCACGAAATCGTAGCTGCTGACGTACAGTTTTTCCGAAGCCTCGGCGTAGGTGTAGGCCGAGTCGACCAAGTATTGGGCTTGCAGCAGAAACTGACGCATTTCCTGGTGCAGGCTTTTTTCGTCTTCGATGAGCAGAACGTGCATGGCGGGGTGTGGTTGAGAGGGCGGGGGCGCTGCTGCCGGAACAGTTCCGGGCGGCTGGCGCCTACCGTGCCGCAACATACGGCACGGTCGTCTGAACGATGCATGAAGCGCTATGAATGGCAAGTTTCGGCATAAATATTCAGATGAAAAGCGGAAACCGCTGGTTTTGGCAATTCCGGCGTACTTTGGTGGTAAATCTTTCCATCAATCAAATTAATCCTTCCTTCGTCATGTTTTCTCGCTGCTTATTCTGCATTCTACTGGTCGTCGGGGCCCTGGCTTCGGCTACTGCCGCCCGCGCCCAGTCCAGGCCCGCAAGCTCAAAAACCAAAGTCAAGCCGCTCGTGACCACCATCTACATCGTACGTCACGCCGAAAAAGACACCACCGGCCATCCCACCGACCCGCCGCTGTCGGCCGTGGGGCAGGCGCGGGCCCTGGCCCTGCGCCAAACCTTGCTGCGCCGCCAGCCCGTGGCCCTCTTCACCACCGACACCAAGCGCACCCGCGCCACCCTCGCCCCGCTGGCCGAAGCCCTGAAGCTGGAGCCGCAGGTGTACGACCCCCGCCGGGGCCGCGACCTCACCGACCGCATTGCCAAAGATTACCTCGGCAAAACGGTGGTCATCGTGGGCCATTCCAACACGGTGCTCTCGCTCATCGATGATTTCGGCGCCATGCTGCCCGTCGAAGAAATCAAGGACAACGAGTACGACTACCTGTTCACCGTGCGCCTGACCGAAGGCCTGCAGCCCACCGTGGACGTGCGCGGCTACGGCGCCGAGCGCAAGCCCGAGCCCAGGGGCAAGGCGGCCGCCAGCACCCTGGAGTAGCCTGCCGAAACCGTGCCGCCATGGCCGCTCCTCGTGCCGCGCATGGCGCGGTTGGCGTACTTTCGCTTTGGCCCGGCACCATTGGCGGGCGCGTTCAGGTTGTAGCCTCATGCATTTTCCCCTTCAGAAATTTCTGGTTTGTGCCGGCGCTGTGCTGGCCCTGACCTCCTCGGCCGCGTCGGCCCAGCGCCGCAAAGCCAGGCCTAAGCCCGCCGCGCCCGCCGCTGCCAGCGTAGCGCCGGCCCCGGCGCCCGTATCCGACTCCGTGGCCCTGCGCCGCATCTTCGACGAGGCCCTGCTGCGCGGCGAGAGCTACGAAAACCTGCGCTACCTCACCGGCAACATCGGGGCGCGGCTTTCGGGCTCGCCGCAGGCGCAGCTGGCCGTGGACTGGGGCAAAGCCACGATGGAGAAGGCGAAGTTCGACCGCGTGTATCTGCAGGAGGTGATGGTGCCGCACTGGGTGCGCGGCAGCAGGGAGCGCGGCGAAATAGTGGGCAATAAGGACAAGGGCATCAAAGTACCCGTCTGCGCACTGGGCGGCTCGGTGGGCACCGGCGGCAAGCTGAAGGCCGGCGTGGTAGAGGTGCACAGCCTGGAGGAAGTGCGCAACCTGCCCGAAGCGGCCGTGAAAGGCAAGTTCGTGTTCTACAACCGGCCATTCAACGATGCGCTCATCGAGCCCGGCGCGGCCTATGGCGGCGCCGTGGACCAGCGCGCCCTCGGGGCGGCCGAAGCAGCCAAGAAAGGCGCCGTGGGCGCGCTGGTGCGCTCCATGACCAGCGCCCGCGACGACTTTCCGCACACGGGCACCATGCGCCCGGCCCCCATCCCCGGCGCGGCCCTCAGCACCAACGCGGCCGACAAGCTCAGCCAGCTCCTCAAGGCCAATGCCGACCTGCAGTTTGAACTGGAGATGGAGTGCATCGCCCTGCCCGATGAGAAAAGCTACAACGTGGTGGGCGAAATCAGGGGCAGCAAATACCCCGATGAAGTCATCACCGTGGGCGGCCACCTCGACTCCTGGGACCTCGCCCAGGGCGCCCACGACGACGGCACCGGCTGCGTGCAAAGCATTGAGGCCCTGCGCCTGCTCCGCGCCGCCGGCTTCCGGCCCGAGCGCACCATCCGGGCCGTGCTGTTCATGAACGAAGAAAACGGCACCCGGGGCGGCAACGAATACGCCCGTCTGGCCGCTGCCAACAAGGAAACTCACCTCGCCGCCATCGAGTCGGACGGCGGCGGCTTCACCCCGCGCGGCTTCACCGTGGAAGGCGACCCGGCCACCGTGGCCAAGCTGGCCAGGCTGGCCCCGCTGCTGCTGCCCTACCACGCCGCCGACGTCACGGCCGGCCACTCCGGCACCGACATCGAGCCCTTGCAGGAAGCCGTGCACCCCAAAGCCCTCATCGGCTACAAGTGCGACTCGCAGCGCTACTTCGACATTCACCACACCGCCGCCGACACCTTCGACAAAGTGAACCGCCGCGAGCTGGAGCTGGGCGGCGCCAGCATGGCCTCGCTGATTTACCTGCTGAGCAAGTACGGGTTGTAATTGGCAAATCTCCTGTCAGCCTGAGCGCAGCGAAGGACTTGCTCACCCTGGAATGGCTTGTGCCGACGTGAGCAGGCCCTTCGCTGCGCTCAGGCTGACAAACAAAAAACCGGCCCCACCCGCGCAAGCAGGTGGGGCCGGTTTGTGAATTCGAAAACCAATCGATTAATTCTGGCCCAGAATCGAGAACAGCTCATCGAGCTTGGGCGTGAGGATGATGTCGGTGCGGCGGTTCAGGGCCTTGTTGGCGGGCGTGTCGTTGGCCACGAGGGGCATGTACTCGGCCCGGCCGGAGGGCGTCACCTGGGCGGGGTCCATGCCGGCGGTGGTGAGCAGGCGGGTGATTTCGGTGGCGCGCATCACGCTCAGGTCCCAGTTGTCGCGGGCCCCGCTGGCGGTCTGGCCCTTGATGGGCACGTTGTCGGTGTGGCCTTCCACCAGCACGTTCACGTCCTTGTTGTCCTTGAGGGCGGCGGCCAGCTTGCGCAGGGCATCCTGGCCTTTGGGGTCCACCTTGGTCGAGCCCGACTTAAACAGCAGCTGCTCCGAGAGCGACACGTACACCTTGCCGTTTTTCACGCTCACCTGCAAATCCTGGGCGTTGAAGCCCAGCAGGGCATCCGATACGCGCTGGCGCAGGGCCTTGGTGGCGGCATCCTTCTGGGCCAGGGCATTCTGCAGGTCGGCAATGCGGGCGTTTTTGCTTTGCAGGTCGGCATCCTTGTTGCGCAGGTCCGCGTCTTTGTTTCGGAGGTCCGTTTCGGCATCGCCCAGGTTCTGATTCAGCTGGTTCACCTGCTGGTTCTTATTGAGCAGCGAGTTGCGCAGGTCTTCTTCGTTGCGGGCTTTGGCGGCGGCCAGGGCGCTTTTTTCAAGGGCCAGCTGGTCGCGCGATTTGGTGAGCTCGGCGTTTTGCTGCTGCAACGCGGCTATCTCTTTCTGATTGCAGCCCGGCAGGGCCAGCAGCGCGGCGCCAACCAGCAGGGTGGGGAGGGAGCGAAAGTTCATGCGGGGGAAAGTGAGGGAAAGAAGTGAAACAGGTCTTCGAACAGACCACTCATTAGAACGGGGCCCGTTGGCAGGGGTTACCTTTGAGCCAATTCTATGCATCTCCTTCAGTTCGTTTCTGCCATTTGGAATTGCCGGGTGCCCATGGGGCGGGCCGCTGGCCTGGCCCTGCTGCTGGGGGCGGCCGGTCCGGCGGCCGGGCAGGGGCCTGGCCCCGAGCAGCCGGCCCGCCAATGCCCTGCCCGCTACTGGGTCACGCTGCGCGACAAAAGCGGCGTGCGCTTCGACCCGGCCCGCTATTTCGCGCCCGCCGCCCGGGCCCGCCGCGTCCGCCAGCACCTCCCGCCCTTCGAGGCCACCGACCTGCCCGTGCGGGCCGACTACGTAGCCGCCATCGCGGCCCGGGTCGATACCGTGACGCTGGTCAGCCGCTGGTTCAATGCCGTGGCCTGCCGGGCCACGCCGGCTCAGGCCGCCGCCCTGAGCCGGCTGCCTGGGGTGCGGAGCGTGGAAGCCTGGCCGCAGCGGGAAGCGCAGGTGGCTGGGGTCGTCAGAAAACCAGTCCGCCACCCGCTTTCCGACTCGCCCAAGCCCATCAAGGCCAACGACTACCTGCTGGCCCGCCGCCAGACCGCCGCCCTCGACGGTGCGGCCATCCGCGCTGCCGGCCTCGACGGCAAGGACCTGCGCATTGCCGTATTTGATGTCGGATTTCGGGGCTTGAAGGACCATCCGGCCTTCCGCGAGCTGGTGGCCGACAAGCGCATCATTGCCACGCACGACTTTCTGCGCAACCGCGACGACGTGTTTCTGGGCGGCGGCCACGGCACCGAGGTGATGGGCTGCCTGGCCGGCCGCCTGCCCCTGAGCCCCACCGCCGTGCCCGGCCTGGCGCTGGGCCTGGCCCCCGGGGCCGAGTACCTGCTGGCCCGCACCGAGCAGCTGCACCGCGAGCGCTACGCCGAGGAAGAAGCCTGGCTGGCGGCCGTGGAATGGGCCGACCGCCTGGGGGCCGACATCATCAATTCCTCGCTGGCCTACACCGAGCAGCGCTACTTTCCCGAGCAGATGGACGGCCGCCGCAGCCTCATTGCCCGGGCTGCCAACCTGGCGGCCCGCAAAGGCGTGCTGGTGGTGAGCGCCGCCGGCAACGACGGCGACGACGACTGGGTCCGCATCGGCACGCCGGCCGATGCCGACTCCGTGCTGGCCATTGGCGGCCTCGACCCCGAAACCGGGCTGCACGTCGATTTCAGCTCCTTCGGGCCCACCGCCGACCGCCGGCCCAAGCCCAACCTGGCGGCGTTTGGCATTGTGCTCACCACCACGCCGGGCGGCGACTACGAGCGGCTGGAAGGCACTTCGTTTGCCTCGCCGCTGGTGGCCGGCTTTGCGGCCTGCCTGTGGCAGCAGCACCGCAAGCTCACGGCCATGCAGCTGTTTCGGGAGCTGGAAAAGTCGGCCGAGCTGTATCCGTATTTCGACTATGCGCACGGCTACGGCCGGCCGCGCTTCGCGCATTTTCAGCCTGCCAAGCCGGAAGCCGCCGCCGTGCCCACCTTCGACTTTGTGCCGCACGACACCCTGGTGGCCGTCATCATCCGGCCCGAGGCCGCCGTGCGGCCCGCCGAAACCCTGCCGCTGCTGGCCGACCAAAGCGACGCCACGCTGCCGTTTGCCCTGCCCGCGCCCGAGGCCAAAACGCCTGCCGACAACGTGCCCCGCGTGGGCCACGAGCAGCCCGCCGGCAGCCCGCCGCTGGCCCCGCTGCCCGAGCCCAACTACCCCGCCTACCTCTACTGGAACCTGGCCGACCGGCGCGGCGTGCTGCGCCGCTACGAAACCCGCGCCGTGACCCAGCGGCTGGTGGTGCAGGTTCCGCGCCGGCTGTTCAGGGGGGGCGATGTATTGAAGGTTCACTTCAAAGGCTACACGGCCACTTATTCAGAATGAGCACGCTAGCCATCCAAAATCAAAAAATGAAAATCCGCAGCGGGGCCGTGCTTGTGGCGTTGCTGCTGGCTGCCGCTGCGCCGGCTGCCCGGGCCCAGCAGGTGCTGGTGCAGGGCAACGTGGCCGAGGACACGGTGAAGAATTCCTTCGGGCCCAACCGGCACTACTTCGGGCATCTGTACCTGGGCTACGGGCTGCTGGCCGGCCCGGCGGAGGCGGGGGCCGAAATCCGTTCCGGCCCGCGCTCGGCCGAGCTGCGGGGCGGCGGCCGGCTGAAAATTCGTTTCACCCAGGCGCTGGCGGCAACGGTGGACCTGGGCTACGGCTACCTGCGCTACGACCTGGTGCAGGGCACGCAGAAGCTGGTGCCGAACCCCAGCCTGCACGGCCGCGAAACGTTGGGCCTGCACCGGCTTTACTCCGAAGCGGGCCTGCGCCTGAACGTGGGCCGCCGGGGCAACGCCGTGGGCAGCTACCTCGACCTGCTGGCCAGCGGCGGCTGGGTGGCCGGTACTTCCCACACCACCGAAGACGACCCCGCGCCCGGCATCAACTCCGTCGAAACCACCGAGTACGGCCTGCCTTATCTGCGGCGCTGGACCACCGGCGTGGGCGTGCGCCTGGGGTTCGACCGCTATGCCCTTACCGCCCGCTACCGCACCAGCGCTGCCTACGCCAGCGGCTACACGGCCTGGCCCGAGCTGCCGCGCTGGCTGCTGGGCGTAGAAATAGGCTTATTCTGAGGATGATAGATGGCTAAGGCAAACCAATTTTCAGGGCTTTGCCGTAAAAAACATTCCGGGCCCACAGCCGCTCAAATAATCGGAGAATTGCCATAGCCCCATTTTCCCACCTTACCTTCGTGCGTTCGCAGCCCGCCGCGTCGCCTTACATAGTTCATGAAAACGTCTTTTTCTGCCCTTTCCGGCCTAGCTGTCATTGCTTTAGGCCTCAGCCTGGAGCTTACTTCCTGCGTCAGCACCGAGCGCGAAGTCAGCACTTCGTCCACCGACCCGCGTGCTACCTATACGCCCCCGCCCGCCGGCAGCCGCGTGCGGGTGAATGGCAAAACGGTGCTCAACACCGTGAGCGCCACGCACACCTTTTCGAACCCCACCACGCAGGATAATTTCATTTTGCAGCTGCGCGGCCCGCGCATTCTCACGGCCCAGGCCCACCTCATCGTTACCAACAGCAAGGGCGACACGCTGCGCCACGAGGTGCTGCCCGCCCGCGCCCTGCTCAGCCACACCGACATCACCGACGCGCAGTCGGCCAGCGTGCGCGACCAGGAAATTGCCATCCTCCAGGGCATGAACAACTTCTTTGCCGACAATCATTTCACCAACCCCGCCATCCCGGCCGGCAGCGAGCAGCCCGCCGAGGTAGATGCCAAAACTTGGGCCGCCCTGCGCGAAGACCCCAGCGCCGTCGGCTTCGAGTACACCGGGGCCGGCGGCGCCGAGCGCCGCATTGCCTACGCCCGCAAGCTGGGCAAGGCCGTGGACATGGCGCAATAGCGCTTTGACGAGCCATCTCAACTTAATCACTGGTTCATTTTACCTTTTCTCATGAAATTTCTGATTTCTTTCGCCGTGGTGCTAGTGCTCATTCTGGTGTATTTCCGCTTGTTCCCCTCGGCGCCCATCAACCCGGTTTTGCCGGTGCCGCAGGGCCAGGAAGAGGTGAACGGCCACAATGCCGAAGTGCCCAAAGGCGCAACCCAGGACGAGGAAGCAGGCGAGGGCGACGAGCCGCACGGCAGCACCAGCATTGCCCCGGCCACGCCCGGCCAGACCTACGGCGCGGCCATCAGCCCGGCCGGTGCCCTGCCCATGACGGCCCTGGCCACGGCGCTCGGCACCCGCGATTCGGCCCAGGTGAAGCTGGTGGGCAAGGCCTCGGCCGTGTGCCAGGCCAAAGGCTGCTGGATGACCCTGCCCACCGCCGATGGCAAGGAAATGCGCGTCCGCTTTCGCGACTACGCGTTTTTCGTGCCCAAAGACCTCAGCGGCCACGAGGTGGTGGTGAGCGGCTGGGCCTACCGCAGCACCGTGCCGAAAGGCGAGCTGCAGCACTATGCCAAAGATGCCGGCAAAACCGACCAGGAAATTGCCGCCATCACCCAGGACGAGCAGCAGCTCACTTTTCTGGCCGATGGCGTGCGGGTCATAAACTAAGGTTAGCCGCTGACTGTGAAATTGCTGGAAAGGCCGCCCCAACGGGCGGCCTTTTTCGTTTGGGCGCGCATTATAAAACCTTGCCGTAGCTTGCGGCCCGCGTCTGTTCGAACTGTTTTCAGCCCCGGCCGGGGCCATTCCCAATGCCTGATACGCCCGCCCTCCAGCACCGCATCGAAGCCCTTACCGAGCGGCTCCACCACCTCAACCACCAGTATTACCAGCTCGATATCTCGGAAGTTTCCGACCAGGAATTCGACCAGCTGCTGGCCGAGCTGCAGCAGCTCGAAGCCGAACACCCCGACCTGGCCCTGCCCAACTCGCCCACCCGCCGCGTGGGCGGCACCATCACCAAGCAGTTTCCCACGGCGGCGCACCGCTTCCCCATGCTCAGCCTGGGCAACACCTACTCCGAAGACGACCTGCGCGAGTTCGACGAGCGGGTGCAGAAGGGCCTGGAAGGCGCGCCCTACAGCTACGTCTGCGAGCTGAAAATCGACGGCGTGGCCATGAGCCTGCGCTACGAGCACGGCCAGCTCACGCAGGGCGTGACGCGCGGCGACGGCACCCGCGGCGACGTGGTGACGGCCAACGTGCGGACCATTAAAACCCTGCCGCTGGCCCTGCGCCCCGGCCCCGACCGCCCCGACGATTTCGAAGTACGTGGCGAAGTATTCATGCCCTTGCCGGTGTTTGACGAGTTGAATGCCGAGCGCGAGCAAAACGGCGAAGCCCTGCTGGCCAACCCGCGCAACGCCGCCAGCGGCACGCTCAAGCTCCAGAACTCGGCGCAGGTGGCGGCCCGCAAGCTGCGTTTCTACGCCTACTCGCTGCTCACGCCGGGCCGGCATTTTCCCAGCCACAGCGCTGCCCTGGAGGCCCTGAGCCGCTACGGCCTGCCCGTTTCGGATACCTGGCGGCGGGCTTCGAACATCGGGGAAGTGCTGGCGTTTGTGCACCATTGGGCCAAAAAGCGCTTCGACCTGCCCGTGGCTACCGATGGCATCGTCATCAAGGTAGATGACCTGCGCCAGCAGGACCAGCTGGGCTACACCGCCAAAAGCCCGCGCTGGGCCATTGCCTACAAGTACCCCGCCGAAGCCGCCCGCACCCGCCTCAACGACGTGCTCTACAACGTGGGCCGCACCGGGGCCGTGACGCCCGTGGCCGTGCTCACGCCCGTGCCGCTGGCCGGCACCGTGGTGAAGCGCGCCACCCTGCACAACGCCAACCAGATAGAGCTGCTCGACCTGCGCCTCGGCGACACGGTGTACGTGGAGAAAGGCGGCGAAATCATCCCCAAAATCACGGGCGTGGACCTGTCGGTGCGGCCCGCCGATGCGGTGCCCATTCAGTACCCCACCGCGTGCCCGGCCTGCGGCACGCCGCTGGTGCGGCCCGAGGGCGAAGCCCATTTCCGCTGCCCCAACGAGCGCGGCTGCCCGCCCCAGCTCAAGGCCCGGCTCGAGCATTACGTGAGCCGCAAGGCGCTGAATATCGACGGGCTGGGGGCCGAAACGGTGGGCCGCTTCTTCGAGCTGGGCCTGGTGAAAACGCCGGCCGACATCTACGACCTGCCCGCCCGCCGCCCCGAGTTGGTGACGCTGGAACGCCTGGGCGAAAAGAGCATCGACAACCTCATTGCCGGCATTGAGGCCAGCAGGCAGGTGCCGTTTCCGCGCGTGCTGTTCGGGCTGGGCATCCGCTACGTGGGCGAAACCGTGGCCCAGAAGCTGGCCGCCCACTACCGCAGCATCGACGCCATCATGGCGGCCTCGGCCGAGGAAATGGCGGCCGTGCCCGAAGTGGGCGGCGTGATTGCCGTGGCCGCCGCGCACTGGTTTCAGCAGCCCGAAAACCGCGGGTTGGTGGAGCGCCTGCGCACCGCCGGCGTGCAGCTGGCCGTGACCGGCGAGGCCCCGGTGCCGGCTTCCGACCGCCTGGCCGGCCTCACGTTTGTCATCTCGGGCGTGTTCGAAAACCACAGCCGCGACGAGCTGCAGCAGCTTATTATCTCGAACGGCGGCAAAATCACGGGCTCTATCAGCAAGAAGCTGAGTTACCTGGTGGCCGGCGACAACATGGGCCCGGCCAAGCGCGAAAAGGCGCTCGGCTTCAAAGTGCCCATCATCTCGGAAGCCGACCTGATGGCGCTGCTGCCCGCCGCTGCGGCCGCCAGCGAAGCGCCTGACGCAGGTGACGCCGCCCTGCCAGCCACGCCGCCCGGGGCGGGGCCGGGGCAGCAGGGCTCGCTTTTTTAGGCGTAGCTGCCCTGGGCCGGAGCGTTGTAGCCCTCAACTGGAATATTCAGTGTTTGGAATGGAAATATCGTCGGCAAGCTTTTGGGTATCAAGAGAATTAGCGACCTTTGAAGTCCATTTTCCCATCCATGCGCGCTCAAGCCCTTTTTGCTTTCTTATTTATGCAGGCGGCCGGTGCCCCGGCACTGCGGGCGCAGTGCGTGGCGCTGGACGACCTGCTGGCCATCGGGGCCGAGCCCACGGCCCTGACCACACCCAAAGCAGTTACCGACCATCTCCCGTTTGAATGGGCCTACGTAGCGCCTACGGCCACCGCCAAAGATGCTGCCTGGACGTTTACCCCGCCCCTGGGCGAGCAGAAGCCCATTGCCCGGCTGCAAGTGCGGGCCCAGCGCCCCGGGCAGGATGTGGTGCTGAAAACCACCCAGGCCAACTGCGTCCGCGACCTGCGCAGCGAGCTCAAAAGCCGCAAGCTTGCTTCTCAACCCGTCACCTGTCCCAGCTGCGAAGCAGTGCGGTACCAGGGGCCCAATTTTGAAGCGACGATTTACAGCCAGATGAAAGGCGACTTTCCGTTTGTCATAGTCGTTCATCAGGTTCCGGCCGGAATGCCACCCGCCGCCAGCGGCGCGGGCACCGTGAAAATGCCGTAATCAGTGCCGGAACGGCAAAAAAAAAGTCCCCGCTGCCGCAGCGGGGACTTTTTTTGGCCTATGCCACGGCCTGGCTCAGCGGAAAACCCAACCCGCAACCGCCAGCAGCAGCGCAAGCGACCAGCTAATGGCCAAACCCTTCAGCACCGCATGGCGCCCGAAATGACGAAAGGCACCCACCGACACCCGCACCCCGGTAAGCACCGTGGCGATGGGCAGAAACAGCAGCGTCGTGAGCATCAGCGGCTGAAGCACGAAGTAGGTGTTGTGCAGCTGGATATCCAGCTGCGGTTTCCGGAGGTAGTCGTAGCCCAGCAACCGGCTCAGCAACAGCCACGAAAAAGCCCAGCTGCCGAGCAGCCAGGCGATTTCGATGAGGACAGTACGGCTGGCGGAAACGGGTTGTAGAGCCATTGCCGAAACGACCTAGAACGACTGTACGATGTTGTTGCGCAGCGTCTTGGGCGACCAGTAGCCGCTGGCGATGATGCGGCGGATGGTGAACAGCGGGTCCTGCTGGTCGCGCTTTTCGGCCAGGGAGAAGGCCGCCACGAAGCCGCGCTTCTTCAGCTCGGGGAAGGCTTGGGTGTTCCAGAGGCCGAAGGGATAAGCGAAGTAGTTGATTTTCTTGCCCGTGATTTCCTCCAGCGTTTTGGTGGGCTTGTCGATTTGGGTTTCCCAGTCCTTGCCCTGATACTTTTTCACGTTGTGGTGGTCCCAGGTGTGCGAGCCGATGACGTTGCCTTCGTCAGACAGCTGCTTCACCATGGCCTTGGTCATGTAGTGGGGCCGGCCCAGGCTCACGGTCATCACAAAATACATGGCCTTGTAGCCGTACTGGTCCAGCGTGGGCCGGGCAATGGTGAACTGGTCGAGGTCGGTGTCATCGAACGTGAGCATGATGGGCTTGCTCGGCAGCTTGGCGCCGGTGGTCATGTAGGCGTAGAGCTGGTCGGGCGAGATGGTGTGGTAGCCCGAGTCGGCCAGCATCTTAATCTGGGCCTTGAAGGCCGCGATGGGAACGATGTAGTCCTTAGCGCCTTTGGAGTCGCGGGCCGTCCAGTCCCGAATCTGGTGGTAGCAGAGAATGGGCACCTGCGGCCGGGCCAGAATGGCGGCCGCGTCGCCGGCCTTGCCGGCCGGAATGCTGGTGGGGTCAGGGGCCGGCGTGGCGTTGGCCTCGTCGGTCGACGTGGCGCGGGTGCCGGAGGTTTCGGCGGCGGCCGCGTCGGTGGCGGTATCGGCTTTTTCGACGGTGGCGCTGCTGGTGGCAGCCTCGCCGGTGGTGGCGGTTTTGGAGTCGCAGGCGGCCAGCGACAGGGCCGCCAGCAGGAGGGAAGCAGAGGTGAATTTCATGAAACGCGCGAAGCCCTGCTTCGCAACCGGAAAAAATGTGGTGAAGGGACGCTGCCAGGGCAATGGCCAATAAAAGCGGGGCCATCTGCTACTTTTGCAGCCCACAAAACTAACGCCCAAACTCCCGGCATGAATACTTCTGGCTCCCGTCTTCCCGCTTTTCATGGCACTGGCGTGGCCCTGGTCACCCCATTCACCCCGGATAAGGCGGTGGACTACGCCGGCTGGCGGCACCTGCTCGATTTCTGCATCGACGGCGGCGTGGAATACCTCGTGGTGAATGGCACCACCGGCGAGTCGCCCACCACCACGGCCGCCGAAAAAACCGAGCTGCTGCGCGTGGCCAAAGAGCACGTAGCCGGCCGCCTGCCGCTGGTGTACGGCATCGGCTCCAACGACACGGCCACCGCCGTGGAGCTGCTGCGCACCACCGATTTGAAGGGCATTGCCGCCGTGCTCTCGGCCAGCCCGGCCTACAACAAGCCCAGCCAGGCCGGCCTGGTGGCGCACTACCAGCACCTGGCCGATGCCAGCCCGGTGCCGCTGCTGCTCTACAACGTGCCCGGCCGCACGGCCTCCAACATCACCGCCGAAACCACGCTGCGCCTGGCCCAGCACCCCAACATCATCGGCATCAAGGAAGCCAGCGGCCTCATGGAGCAGTGCCTCGCCATCGCGGCCCGCAAGCCCAAGGACTTCCTGCTGCTGTCGGGCGATGACATGCTCACGCCCGCCCTCATCGCCTGCGGCGGCGAAGGCGTCATCTCGGTGCTGGCCAATGCCTTCCCCAGGCGCTTCTCCGACATGACCCGCGCCGCGCTGGCCGGCGACTTTGCCGCCGCCCGCGACGGCCTGTTCCGCTTCCTGACCCTCAACCCGCTCATGTATGAAGAAAGCAACCCCGTGGGCGTGAAAGCCGCCCTCGAAGGCCTGGGCGTGTGCGGGGCCGCCGTGCGCCTCCCGCTGCTCGAAGCCACCGAAGGCCTGAAGGACCGGATTCGGAAGGCGCTGTAAATTAATGATTAGTGGTTAATGATTAATTGGGGCATCTGCCATTAATCATTAACCACTAATCATTAATCCCTAAAATCACCAGCCGCTGGCCAGCGCATCGGCCACGTGCAGGCACTTGAGCGGCAGCTTTTCCTTCTTGATGTACGCTTCCAGGTGCATCAGGCAGCTCACGTCGGTGCTGATGATGTAGTCGACCCCGGTATCGAGGGCGTGCTCCACCTTCTGCTGGGCCATGGCCACCGAAATGGCTTCAAACTTCACGGCGAAGGTGCCGCCAAAGCCGCAGCAGGTCGTGTTTTCGGCCATTTCGATGCGCTCCAGCCCGGCCACGCTGTCCAGCAGCAGGCGCGGGCCGGGGCCGATGCCGCATTCCCGCAGGGCCGAGCAGGAGTCGTGGTAGGTGTATTTGCCCGTCAGCCTGGCCCCCGGAATGGCCGTGACGCCCATTACGCCCACCAGAAATTCGGTCAGCTCATGGGTACGGGTCTGCACCGCACGGCAGGCACTTTGCTGGCCGGTTTCGGCAAATAGCTCGGTGTAGCTATTGCGCACCATGCCCACGCAGGAAGCCGAGGGGCTCACGATGTAGCGCTCGGCATCGGTGGGCGGCGCGGCGAAATCCTGGAGGAATTTATCGGCCACGGCGCGGGCCTGCGGGTGGTAGCCGGCATTGTAGGCGGGCTGGCCGCAGCAGGTCTGGTTGGGGTTGTAGTTCACGTTCACGCCCACGCGCTCCAGCACCTTCACCATATTCAGGGCCGTGGCGGGGTAGAGCTGGTCAACGAAGCAGGGAATGAAAATATCGACGGTGGTGGGCATCAGCTCGGCATATTAATGAAAGGCAAAGATGCCACCGGCGGCAGCGCGGGCCTGCGCCAGGGCATCCAAATCCAACCCCGAAGGCTGGCCAACTTCGCTCAGAAAGTCAATCAGGTTCTCCGTGGCCATGTTCCCCGTCAGCTCATCGGCGGCCATGGGGCAGCCGCCGAAGCCGCCGATGGCCCCATCGAAACGGCGGCAGCCGGCCTCGTAGGCGGCGGCCACCTTCTCGCGCCAGGTGCCGGGCGTGGTGTGCAGGTGCGCGCCGAACTCAATGCCGGGATAGGCCGGAATCAGGGTTGAGAACAAGGGCGCGATGGTGGCCGCCGAAGACGTGCCCACCGTGTCGGACAGGGCCACGATGCGCACGCCCAGCGCGGCCAGCTGCCGGGTAAAGTCGGCCACGATTTCCGGGCTCCAGGCATCGCCGTAGGGGTTGCCGAAGCCCATGGAGAGGTAGGCAACCAGCGTTTTGCCGGTGCGCTCGCACAGATTGTGCATGGCGGCCACGTCGGCCAGGGCCTCGGCGGTGGTTTGGTTGGTGTTGCGCCGCTGGAAGGTTTCCGACACCGAAAGCGGGAAGCCCAGGTAGCTGATTTCGGGATGTTGGGCGGCGGTTTCGGCCCCGCGCTGGTTGGCCACAATGGCCAGGAGCTTGGTTTTCGTCGCATTCAAATCCAGGCCGGCCAGCACCTCGGCCGTGTCGCGCAGCTGCGGAATGGCTTTGGGCGACACGAACGAGCCGAAATCCAGCGTGTCAAATCCCACTTTCAGCAGGGCGTTGAGGTAGGCGGTTTTGGTGGCGGTGGGAATAAAATCGTGCAGGCCCTGCATGGCGTCGCGGGGGCATTCGATGAGCTTCATGGGGAGAGGGGACGGGGGTGGGAATGGCGGCGCAAAGGTAGCAGCCGGGGCGCAGCGCCGGCTTTGGGAGGAACAGTGCGGCGTGCTAATGCCGAACTACGTCGGCCCGGCTGGTGTTCGGAAGGCATGCTTTTTAAGTCGGATTTTACCTTTCCACGGCCCTTTGCCCGGCCGCTTTTCGCATGCCTGTGGCCCTTGCTGGTGGGTCTGCTGCTGGCCGTCAGCGGCTGCAGCAAGCAGCAGACCCTGCAGGCGCTGTTTCAGAAATCGACTCCGCACCAGGCCTACGCCCGCCAGCTCGCCCAGGCCGGACTGGACCGCCGCCCGGCCGGCCGCGCCTGGCTCGCGGCAGCCGACGAGGCCCTGCGCGATTCGCTGGTGGTCGGCCTGCCTTTTGCCGAAACCGGCTATTTCCGCCCCGAGCGGCCCTCGGCCGCCAGCTACCGCTACGCCGTGCGGGCCGGTGAGGTGGTACACGTCAGCCTGACGCTGGCGCCCGGGGCCAATGCCCGGGTTTTCCTCGATGCGTTTGAAGCCGTGCCCGGCCGGATGCCCGCGCCGCTGGCCAATGCCGATACGCTGGTGCTGGATTTCCGCTACCGCGTCGAAAACGACGGCCAGCACCTGCTGCGCGTGCAGCCCGAGCTGCTGGCCGCTGGCCGCTACACCCTGCGCGTGGCCCGCGAGCCCAGCCTGAGCGTGTTCCCGGTGCTGGGCCGCACCGATGCCGCCGCCGGCAGCTTCTGGGGGGCCGACCGCGACGGCGGCGCCCGGCGGCACGAGGGCATCGATATTTTTGCCCCACGGGGCACGCCGGCCATTGCCGCCACGGCGGGCACCGTCACGCGCACCGGCGAAACGCCGCTGGGGGGCCGCGTGGTGTGGCTGGCCGATGCCGAACACGGCGAGCACCTCTACTATGCCCACCTCGATAAGCAGCTGGTAACGCCCGGGCAGCGCGTGCGCCCCGGCGACACGCTGGGCCTGGTGGGCAACACCGGCAATGCCCGCACCACGGTGCCGCACCTGCACTTCGGCATCTACCGCAGCGGGCGCGGGGCCGTGGACCCGTTTCCGTATGTGCAGCGGGCGGCGGCGGTGCCCGCGCCGCTCCACGGCCCGGACCGGCGCGGCGAGTTTGTGCGCCTGAAAGTAGCGGCGGCGTTGCGGCCTTCGCTGGCGATTGGAAAAATTTCTGGCCAGCCCAAGGCAAGTCTGTTGTCCGGTCAGCTGCCGCTGCTGGTGCTGGGGCAGCAGGGCACCAGCCTGCGCGTGCAAACGCCCGATGGGCGCACCGGCTACGTTTCCGCGCATGCGGTGGTGGGCGCCAGCGGCCATCCATTGCGAAAGCTGGTGCTGCCCGCTGCTACCGAGCTGCTGGCGCAGCCGGCGGCCACGGCTCCGGCCGGCGAAGCCCTGGCGGCCCGCACCACCGTTGCCGTGCTGGGGCAGGCCAGGGGGTTCAGCCTGTTGCGCGGGCCGCAGGGACAAACCGGCTGGGCGGCTATTTGAACAGGTCGAAGCGGGTGAGGTAAATTGGAATCCGGGCCGGCGCAGGTCGTAACCTGAGCTTTTTGCTTGCGTTAGCAGGGCAGGGCCTTACTTTGCGGCCTGCCGGAGCGTTGGCTCTCCGCGTGCCCGGCTTCTGCTTCCAACCCCAAACACCCGCACAATCATGGCTGATACTTCCTCTGCTAACTGGGCCGACATGGCCGCCTCCCTGCTCGGCAAGCTCTCGGGCGGCGTCGAGCTCAGCTGCGCCTTCGACCAGATAGAGCTGCAAATGCCTAACCCCCAAAACCCCAACGGCCCCGCTACCACCTGGAAGCTGAACGGCTCGCTCCGCATCCGCACCCGTGGCGAGCAGCCCGCCGCGCCGGCTCCGGCCCAACTCCCCGCCAGCCGCCCCGAAGCCGGTGCCTAGCGCGCTCGAAATCGACGCGCAGCTGGTCATCAGCTGGAACGGCCACCCCTTGCAGCTGGCGGCGGCCGGCACCTACCTCATCCTGAACATCCCCAGCCAGCAGGTGCTCGACGAGCTTACGGCCGGCCCGCCCAAGGCTCCCGGTGCGCCCAAAAAGCCCAAAGCCGAAGGCCCCGACCCGCTGCAGCAAATCAACGACCTGATGCGCCGCCTGGGCTGGGTGCTCGACCTGCGCGTGGGCGGCAAAACCTACGTGACGTTTGGGGTGCAGCGCACGCCCAAAATCACGCTCAATGCCGTGCTGGGCAAGATTGGGTCGTTTTTCAAGTAGGGAAACTTTCGGGCGAAATTCGCGGCCGGTGCAACTAATTCCGGCAGGCTTAGTTTGGTAGGTACACGCACAGAGTGCTGCCTCATGAACTCCGAATTTGAACGCAGAAAGCAGGTCGGCAACCGCCGGGGCTCGTCGCCCATGAGGCGCTTCGAGCGCCTGCCGCCGTTTATGCTGGCCGGGTACCTGGCAATAGTCGCCATCGCCGTCATGTTTGTGATGCTGGTGGTGGCTTACGTGTTTACCCGGCTGCACAGCGGCGTGCCCACCGGCCTGCATCCGTTGCCGCGCTACTTCTCGCTCAGCACCATTGTGCTGCTGCTGAGCAGCTACACCCTGGCCCAGGCGCCCCGGCTCTATGCCGCCGACGACCTCGGCAGCCTCGCCCGCTGCCTCCTGGCCACGCTGCTGCTGGGCTGCGTGTTTGCCGGCCTGCAAATGCTGGGCTGGCACGAGCTCACCCGCAACGGGGTCACGTTTCAGGGCGATACCAGCAGCAGCAGCGGCCAGTTCATCTACCTGATATCGGCCCTGCACGTGGCGCACCTGCTGGGCGGCATGCTGTTTCTGCTGGCGCTGCTGCTGCGCGTCGGCCATGCCGACCGCGACGCCGTGCGTTCACTGGTGTTTATTCGCAACCCCTACCACCGCCGCCAGCTCCAGCTGCTCGGCACGTACTGGCACTTCATCGATGTGCTGTGGGTGGCCCTGTTCGCCGTGTTTCTGTTTCTGTATTAAGCAGCTTCGCCCGTTATCCTGAACTCAGGGCAGGAGGCCGGGCGCTTTTTACGGCTTCACTTCCAGCCAGCCCTTGAACTGACGGCCGTCGGTGTACGTGACCAGGTAATAATAAATGCTGCCGGTGCCCTGGCCCGGCCAGCTGAATTCCCGGTTGCTGGCCTCGTACACCAATTGTCCCCAGCGGCTGTAAATCCGGATGTTGGCAAACTGCTCGTCGCAGAAATTCAGGGGCAGCTCGGGCAAGTGAAACTCGTCGTTCACATTATCGCCGTTGGGCGTGATGATGTTGTAGAGCCTGAGCTCCGGCGAATTGGGCCGAATGACCTCAAAGCGCACCGTCTGGCGCTGGGGCAGGGGCCGGCAGGTGGCATCCACCAGCTGGAAGGTCACATCCAGCGGGCGGTGCAGGTTCACAGCCGCGCAGCTCGCGTCCCAGCGGAAGGTGCCCGTGGCGGTGCCCGTGCCATTCTGGGCCGTGAAGCGCATGCCGGCATCGGCCAGGGCAAAGCTCTCGCTGGCGGCCGTCATCGTCAGGCCGTCGCGGTCGGCATCAGTGCCCGTGAAACCGACCGTGTAGGTGTCGCCCAACGACAGCCGCACCACGGGTAGCTCGCCCGGGGCCGTGGGCAGCGGAAAGGCCGGCGCGGCCACCAGCACGGGCGCTCTGTTGGCGTAGCGCACAATGATGGGCACCGTGGTGGTGACGGCCTGCCGCTCGCTGCACGGCGAAGTGGCCGCCGTGAACTGAAAATTGTAAAGCGAATCGGTGCCCACGGCCCGGCAGTCGATGCGCCAGGAAAAGCGGCCGCGCTGCTGCGTGCCGCTGCTGCCTTGGGTAAGGGTAGCGCCCAGGCCTGTAGGGCTGAAATTCTGCCCCGTCATCTCCAGCTGAATCGGGTCATTATCGGGGTCGGTACCGGCAATGTCGAAGGCCACCACATCGCCCACGCGCACCACCAGGGGCAGGCGCGGCCCGGCCGTAGTGATGAGCGAAGGCGGCGAGTTGGGCGGTGGCACCGAGGTGAAGGCCACGCGCACCGTGTCGCGCTTGGGCAGGCTGCAGCCATCGTCGCCCACCACCACATCCAGCAGAAACACCCGGCCCCGCGTGTTGATGCACTCCGGAAAGCACAGCGTGGCCGTGAGGGTATCGGGCACGCCGGGGCCGCGCACCGAGCCGCTGGTGGCGGTGGTGAAGCTCGGCAGCAGGCCCGAGAAATTTACCGGGCTCAGCGAGAGCGTGAGGCGGGAATTGGGGTCGGGGTCGGTGAAGCGCAGGCGCACGCAGTGGTTGCCGCCGGGCACCAGGTGCAGGGTGTCGCGGCCGGGGCGATAGGTTGCCCGGCCGGTGGGCGCGGGCAGCAGCACCATGCTGGGCTTGGTGTTGACGGGGCAGTTCAGCACCATGAGCTGAAAGTCGCGGCGCGCCTCGCCAATTTTTTCGCCCCGCCGGTACTCCGAACAGCTTACCCCAAACACAAACAGCCCCAGGTTGCTGGGGCGCACCGTGAGGCGGCCCGTGGCCCGGTTAATCTGGAGGGTGGGAGCGCCCGGAATCTGGTTCAGCGTGCTCAGGCCTGCATTCCAGATGATGGGCGAATATGGCGCCGGCGCGGCCGTGGCAGGCTTGGGCTGCGTGGCAATGGCGTGGCCGTTGAGCGGCGTCACCAGGTCGTACACCAGCGAGTCGCCGTCGGCATCCTGCCCACCGAAGTCGTAGTAAAACAGCTCGTTGCGGCAGGCATAGTCGGCCAGCGGCGGAAAGATGCGGGGGGTGGAATCGTAGAACGGCTGGCCCCGGCGCACCACCGCCGGAAACTCCAGGTAGAAGGTCTGGGCCGCGTCGCCGGGGGCCACAATGTTGCTGATGGAGTTGTTGCGACAGCAGCGCTCCACGGCCACGTAGTAGCCTTGCGAGCTGGTGAAAGTGTTGGCCGGCAGCGAAATAACCTTGCTGTATACCAGCTTGCGGGTGCTGAGCGTGGGCTTGGCGCAGGCCGGATTGGTGTAGTTGACGAAAGTGTTGCTGGTGAGCGGCAGCAGCACGTTCATCATCCGGTTATTATTGGCCTTGTCGAAGATAGACGCCGTCAGGTCGGCATCGAGGGCGCTCGGACTGCCATTGTAGGCATCAAAGTACAGGTTGAGAATCAGCGTGTACAATTCGCCGGTGCCGTGCACCAGCTCCATCTCGCCGCCCACAATGTGCGTGGCCCGGGCCGGGCCGGCCAGCAGCAAGCCGCACAACAACAACAGGATAGCTACCCGAGAGGAGCAGTGCAGCCAAAAGCGGGTGAGCATGGGGTAGCGGAAAAAGCGCATTAAATCCTTAATAAGCCGAAATATACGCTTCCGCCTCCCAATGCCCTGTCCGGCCGCCACCGGCCCGGAACAGACCGGCCCCGGCAGCCTGCCCTGGCACCTTTTGGCTTGCTGCCCGTATCTTCGAACCGGGCCGAAGCTGTTTGCTAACCGCTACCCTAACCAATAAGTTGCCATTATCCGTTTTCCTATGCGATTCCTTTCCAAAGCCCTGATTATGGCGGGCTTACTTGCCGGCTCCGGCAGCTTGCGCGCCCAGCCGGCCGCCACCGGCTCCGTGAGCGCCACGGCCCTCGACGCCGGCCCGATATGCGCGGCAGCCCACATCAAAACCGCCGCGCGCACGGCCACCACGTCCATTGCGCACCGGGCGAAGATGAACCGCTACGACGTGAAGTATTATAAGCTGGACTTGGCGATGGAAAACACTTCGCTGAACGTAGCCGGCTCGGTCTGGATGCGGGTGCGGGTGGGCAGCCAGGCGCTCGACTCGCTGGCCTTTGAGCTGTACCAGGCTCCGGCCAACTCGCCCGCCGGCACGGCCACGCTGCTCATCGACTCGGTGGTGGTGAATGGCCGGCGCTCGCCGGGCATTCGGCGCGTGGGGCAGGATGCCACCGCAGCCCTGGCCCAGCCCGCCGCTGCCAACTCGCTCACCGATGCCCGCATCTACTACCACGGCACGGCCCCGAGCGGCAACTCGGCCGCCATCGGCAACGGCCTGAGCAACCGCAGCCAGGCCCAGATTGGCTTCAACACCACCATCCCGTACAACATCACCTGGAGCTTGTCGGAGCCGTTTTCGGCGCACGAGTGGTTTCCGTGCAAGCAGGTGCTCACGGATAAAGCCGACTCCAGCGACGTGTGGGTGACCACTACCTTGCCCAACAAAGTGGGCTCCAACGGTGTGCTGGCCCGCACCGTGACGCTGCCCAACAACAAGGTGCGCTACGAGTGGAAGTCGCGCCATCCCATTGACTATTACCTGATTTCGGTGGCTGTTGCGCCCTACGTGGAGTACGTGAACTACGCGCACCCCACGGGCGGCCCCACCATTCCCATCGTCAATTACCTCTACACGCCGGCGGCCCAGAGCTACTACCAGACCGAGATTGACCGCACGCCGGGCTTCATCGAGAACTATTCGAACCTGTTTGGCCTCTACCCCTTCGCCAACGAAAAGTACGGCCATAGCATGGCCCCGCTGGGCCTGGGCGGCGGCATGGAGCACCAAACCATGACCACGCAGGACGGCTTTTTCTTTAATCTCACCGCCCACGAGCTGTTCCACCAGTGGTTTGGCGACAACGTGACCTGCGCCTCCTGGGAAGACATCTGGCTCAACGAAGGCATGGCTTCCTATGGCGAATACCTTTCCTACCAGGCCTTTGGCGCGCCCGGCGATGCCCGCTCCTGGATGGATACGGCCCACAACTCGGCCCAAACCTCGTCGGGCAGCGTGTACGTGCCCGATACCACCAACGTCAGCCGTATTTTCAACAGCCCGCTGACCTACAAAAAGGGCGCGGCCGTCGTGCACATGCTGCGCTACCTGCTGAACGACGACACCAAATTCTTCCGCGCCCTGCGCACCTACCAGAGCACCTACCGGGGTTCCACGGCCCGCACGGCCAACCTGCAGACCATTTTCGAGGCTGAGGCGGGCCGGCCGCTCGGGTACTTCTTCCAGCAGTGGTTTCGGGGGCAGGGCTACCCTACGTTCGTCGGCCGCTGGAACCAGATTGGCAGCAGCGTGGTGCTGCGGATTAATGAAACGGCTTCGGTGCCCACCGTCACACCGTTTTTCGACACCGATGTGGACTACCGTCTCACTTTCACCAACGGCAGCACCCAAACCGTGCGCCTGCACCAGACCCAGCCTACCCAAACGTTCCAGTTTGCCGCTACCGGCACCGTGGCCAGCATCGCCGTCGACCCCGACCAGTGGGTGCTCGACCTGCCCACCAGCGCCCCCGTGCGCGACAATACCCTGGTGCTGGCCGTGCGTGCGGCGGGCCCCGCGCCGCTGCTCACGCTCTACCCCAATCCCTGCCGCGACCAGCTGCAGCTGAACGGGTTGCCGGCTGGCCGCCTCACCGCCGAAGTGCTGGATGCCACCGGCCGCCTCGTGCTGCGCCAGCCCATGCAGGCCCCGCAGCTCGACACGCGCGCCCTCACGCCGGGCCTGTACTACCTGCGCCTGCTGGGGGCCGATGCGGAGCTGCTGGGCCGGGGCCAGTTTGTGCGCGAGTAAGGCTGACAACCCACGTAATGACGAAAAAGGCCGCTTCCAGCACTGGAAGCGGCCTTTTTCGTTGGCGCAGGCGTCAGCTAAAACCGGTCCTGATACTCACTTATCAATGCCTGGGTGGCGGGCGTGGGCGACGGCGCGTGCAGGAGCTGTTTCAGCAGCTCATCGAACGTGGCGGCCGGGGTGAAGCCGGGCTGGAGCACGGCGTTGCTGGCAATGCGAATGAACATCGGCTGTCCGTTCACGGCCACCAAATCGATGGTAACCAGGCCGAAGCGCTGGTTGCAGTCGCCGGTTTTGGGGCAGTCGGTGGGATTGGGCTTGAAAAGCTGCTTGAGCACGGTTTCGGCCAGCTGCTGCTTGCGCCGGGTGCAGCGGTCGGCGCAGGCGCGGTGATAGCCAAAGGTGAGCAGGCGCTCGCCGAGGTGCTCGTAGAAGTGGCGAAAGTTGCCGGGCCCGATGCTGGAATCGTAAAAAAACAGCGCGCCCTGCCGGCCGGGCTCCTGCAGCAGCTGCACTTTCAGGCCCCGGCTGCCGGCGGCCCCGCCCTTGCGCAGGTGGTAGGCTTTAAAGTAGGGTTCCAGCCAGTTCAAAAACACCTGCTGCTCAACCCAGCGGGCGTGCCGCTTTGCCTGCGCCGACGACAGCGTCACGGCGTGCCACGCAGCCGCGTGGGCCGCTTTGGGGCGAAACAGTTTTTGAAGAAAATCGAACAAGGCGTGGGAATTTAATGAAGCCGAAACACGGGCTGCGGCAAATAGTTTCTGGAAGCAGGGCCAGGCGGCAAGGCTTTTTGCCCGGCCTGCCGCCGCCGATACCGATACCGTGCCATAAAAAAGGCCGGCCCCTGGTGAGGGGCCGGCCCAATAGCCCGGCGGCGTGCGACGGCTACTTTACCCGCGTCCAGGTCTGCGATTTGCCGATGAGCGAAAAGCCGATGTAGCCCTTCACTTCCATGGTGTTGGCGCTTTCCATTTTCATGTAGCAGGAGTAGGTCTTGCCGCTTTCGGGGTCGTAGATTTTGCCGTCGTCCCACTTGTTGTCGTCGTCGTATTTGAAGCCCTGCATGAACACCAGGCCCAGTCGCGGGCGGCTGCGGAGCTTGGGGTCGGGGTTTTGCGAGTCGGTTTTGGGCTTGCCGGTGGCGGGGTCGTTGGGCACGGTCAGGGTCACGATTTTACCGCACAGCTTGTCGCCACACTTATAGATTTCAAACGTGGCTTTTTTCTCCGAGTTGGTCCAAATCCCGAGTGGGGACATGGTCTGGGCCGAGGCCAGGCCAGCAGCGCCCAACACGAGGGCAAACAGGAGGAGCAAGGTTTTTTTCATTTCTGAAGAGTGCGTGAAGGTGGGTTTGAGGGGGAAAAGTAAGCGAAATTTCTCAGAGCTGGCAAGCAGCGCTGCTTCGGGTGGGGTATGGCAAGTTTGCAGCCAGATTTGCGGCAAACGGCTGGCCGGACAAAACCGCTGAAAATTGCTAAAAATAATGGGCCTGACTATCAGTGCGAAATCCGTATTAATGCCCGATTATCCCAAAAAAATGCCGCTGCGCTTTGAACCTTAGCCCCCGCTATTAACTTTACCGCACAGTAGTGAGTGCTACGACCCCGCTCAAGCAGCCCTAAGGTGCTGGGCCGCGCGAACGGGGCAATGTCGAACGTAAAGAAAGGAGGTACAAAATGTCTAGTAGTCCCAAACAAATCCTGCCAAGCCTGTCGAATGTCGTACGCTTCACCGCAGTGCGCGCCTAACAACAGCTTCGTGGGGTAGCTCCTAAGGCTGCCCACATTCGGCCAGGTCTTATCTTTGAAGACGCCGGAACTGTACCCCAGTTTCGCCGCTTGGTAAGATTTGAAGGATTAGATGCCCGGTTTGCCCAGTCGCCCTTCAGTGGGACGGCAAAGGCAGGCCGGGCATCGCTGCGTTGTAGGGGGTCAGCTTTTGCGTTTGGGCGGGCTGGCGGCGTGCTTTTTGGTCGGCACTTTACGCGTCGCCGGCAGCGAGGCTTTCTTTTTCAGGGTGTTGGTTTTTACAGGGGCTTTCTTATGCGTTGCAGCCGGGCGGGCCGCGGGCTTCGGCAGCTTTTTCGGAGCCAGCCTGCGCGGCAGCGGAGCAACCGGCAGGGCGGCTTTTTCGATGGCCACTGCCCGGGCCTGAATGGGCGCTACGCGGGGCGTGCTGGCCGGCGCCGGATACTTTGGCCGGGCCGTGGCCACAATGCCGGTGCCCGGCCCCAGCACCCGGCGCACCTGCATGAAGCGCCGCTCGTAGTCAGAATCCTCCACCTGGCTCACTTTCACAAACGGCTCACGGCGCGACGACGAGGCGTGTACGAAGCGCAGCGGCACCTCGCCCCGGTGCGAGATGACGATGCCGGCGTGGCCGGGGGTGGTGCTGGTTTTGGCCGTGCCGGTGAATACCACGATGTCGCCGGGCTGGGCTTCATTCCGGGCCACGGGCCGGCCCACGTCGATGAGCAGCGCGGTGGAGTGGGGGACCGGCACCCCAAAATGAGCAAAGGTGTACATGATGAACCCCGAGCAGTCGAAGCCGGTGAGCGGCGAGGTGCCCGCGTACACGTAGGGCGTGCCCTGCTGGGCCAGCCCGAAGGCCACAATGCTGTCGGCCCGGCCCGTGCGAGCGGCGGTGGCGGAGCGCAGCGAAGCCGGGCGGGCCACTGGTACGGTTCGGCCAGTGGCCGGTGGAGCCGGAGCTTTGGGCTGCCGGCTCAACCGGGGCAGCACCGCCACCATTGCCACCAGCAGCCCCGCAAAAATCATCCAGATAAAACGCATAAGAAAATCGGAAATGAGGCGCAGCCGTGCCGGGTAAGCGCCGCGCTAGCTCCTAACGACAGGGCCACCCGCTAGGTTGGAGGCAACCCGTGGGGTTTACTTTGTGCCTTTGCTCCCATCTTATTCCGTTCTCATCATTTTCCGAATGCATAGAAAGACAAACGCATTGCTTTGCAGCGCGGCCCTGGCAGGGCTGCTGATTTCCGCCTCCGGCCCGGCCCGGGCCATGCGTCCGGCGGCCACCGTGCCTACGCTGCGCTACACGCTCTCGATGCCCGCGCCGCAGTCGCACTACTTCGAAGTGAAGATGGAGCTGGGCGGCTTCACGGCCGACTACACCGATGTGAAGATGCCCGTGTGGGCGCCGGGCTCGTACCTGGTGCGCGAGTTCTCCAAAAACGTGGAAGGCTTCCAGGCGCGTACCAGCGGCGGGCAGGCCCTGGCGGTGGAGAAAATCAGCAAGAACACCTGGCGGGTGAAGCACCCCAAGCAGGCCAGCTTTCAGGTGAGCTACCGGGTGTATGCGTTTGAGCTGAGCGTGCGGACTTCGTTCATCGATGCCGACCACGGCTACCTGAATGGCAGCAGCGTGTTTATGTATCCGGCCGATAACAAGATGCTGGGCAGCACCGTGGTGGTGCAGCCCGCCGCCGGCTGGGAAAAGGTGAGCACCTCGCTCAAGCCCGGCTCCGGCAAGTTTACCTACCAGGCCGCGAGCTACGACGAGCTGGCCGACTCGCCGATGGAAATCGGGAACCAGAAAATTCTGGAATTCACCGCCAACGGCACCCCGCACCAGGTGGCCATGTACGGCACCTACCAGGCCGACGACGCCAGGCTGGTGGCCGACATGAAGCGCGTGGTGGAGGAAGCCCACCGCGTGGTGGGCCAGAACCCGCTCGACCGCTACGTGTTCATCGTGCACAACCTGGAGCGCGGCGGCGGCGGCCTCGAGCATCTGTTTTCAACCACCCTGGAAGTGAGCCGCACCGCCTACGGCACCGACGCCGGCTACAAATCCTTCATGGGCCTGGTGGCGCACGAATACTTCCACCTCTGGAACGTGAAGCGCATCCGGCCGATGGCGCTGGGGCCGTTCAACTACGACCAGGAGAACTACACGCACATGCTGTGGGTGAGCGAGGGCATGACGGAGTATTACTCCAAGCAAATCGACCAGCGCGCCGGCATCATTAGCCGGGAGGAGTACCTGGGCAAGCTGGGCAATGCCATTGGCGAGGTGGAAAACACGCCCGGCAACCGCATTCAGTCGGCCGCCGAGTCCAGCTTTGATGCCTGGATTAAGTATTACCGGCCCAACGAGAATGCCATCAACACGCAAATCAGCTACTACTCGAAGGGCGACCTGATTGGCACCTGGCTCGATTTGAACATTGCCCAGGCCACGCAGGGCGCCAAGCACCTCGACGACGTGTTCCGCCTGCTCTACGATACCTATTACAAGAAAGCCGGGCGCGGCTTCACCGACCAGGAATACCAGGATGCCGTGGCCACCGTGGCCGGCCGCCGCTTCGACGACTTCTTCCAGAACAGCGTGTACGGCACCAAGCCCATCGACTTCGCCACCGCGCTGGGCTATGCCGGCCTGAGCCTCACCAACACCCCTGCCAGCACCGAGGGCACGCTGGGCGCCAACTTCTCGAACCGCACCGGCAAGCTGCTGGTGGCGAGCGTGCTGCGCGACGGCGCGGCCTGGAACACCGGCCTGAGCGCCAACGACGAGGTGCTGTTCATCAACGGGGCCGCGCCCAGCGAGGAAACGGTGAAAGCACTGGTGGGCGGCCCGGCGGGCAGCGAAGTGACGCTGCAGGTGCGCCGCGACGGCCTCACCCGCGACATTAAATTGAAAATGCTGCCCAACCCCGACCGCAAGTTCACCATTCAGCCGGTGGCTAGCCCCACGGCGGCCCAGCAAAAGGTGCTGGCCAAGTGGCTGGGAAAGGGCATGTAGCAGAAAGCAACGCTCACTTGTAAAACGCTCCCGGCCAAGCCGGGAGCGTTTTTTTTTACGCCATACTTTGAATGAGTGCCGCTTTTTGACACCAGATGGGGTGAGAGCTTGGAAGCCTGAAAATTTGTGCTTAGTAATAACAAGCAAATATAATTTTGGATTTATTCGGTAAGACAAAGTCAGGCCGCTATATTTATCGCGCATTAATAACCCACCCTTACCAACCCCATTTTGTTATGAAGCATGTGTATGCAGTGGCGACTTCGCGTCGTATTCGGGCCTTGAGGGCCAGCGCTTTCTGGCGGTTGCCAGCCGGACTGGGAATGCTTCTGGCATTGTTGACCACCCTGGGCGCGCAGGCCCAGCAGCAGCGGGCCGCCCAGCTGTTCCGGGAGGATGCGGCGGCGCGGAGTGCGGCGGCACAGTCGCCGCTGGCGGCTTCGCTGCGGCAGTCGCGCCCGTTGACGATTGATGCCATGGGCATGCAGGCGGCGCTGGCCACCGCGCCGCTCGAAGGGCGGGGTGCTGCGCCGCTGCTGTTTGCCATGCCGATGCCGGATGGCAGCACCGGCACCTTCCGGGTAGTGGAGTCGCCGGTGATGGAGCCGGCATTGGCGGCGCAGTTTCCCGGCATTAAAACCTACAGCGGCGTGGGCGTGGACGACCCCACGGCCAGCATCCGGCTCGATGTGACGCCGCTGGGCTTTCACGCGCAGGTGCTGTCGGCCAACGGCACGGCGTACATCGACCCCGTGAGCCGCACCGACCAGCAGCACTACCTGAGCTTTTACCACAAAGACATGGCCCTGAGCCAGTGGAACTGCGGCGTGAGCACGCCCAGCGGCAGCAGCGCCGCCGCCCAGCGCGGTGGCACGGCCCAGCGCACCGTGGGCACCTCCTACCGCACGTTCCGGCTGGCGGTGGCGGCCGATGGCGAATACACCGCGACCAAAGGCGGTACCGCGGCGGGCGGTTTGTCCGGCGTCGTGACCAGTGTGAACCGGGTAGTGGGCGTGTACGAAACCGAGCTGGCCGTGCGCATGGTGCTGGTGGCCAACAATAACCTGATTATCTACACCAACGCCAGCACCGACCCTTATTCAAACACGAGTCCTTCGGCGCTCCTGTCGCAGAACCAAACCAACCTCGACGCGGTGATTGGAGCGGCCAACTATGACATCGGGCACGTGTTCACGACGGGCGGCGGCGGACTGGCGGCGCTCGGCGTAGTGTGCCGGGCCGGCGTTAAAGCCCAGGGCGAAACCGGCTTACCCAACCCTGTGGGCGATGCCTACGACATCGACTACGTAGCCCACGAGATGGGCCACCAGTTTGGCGGCAACCATACCTTCAACAGCTCGACCAGCAACTGCGGGGGCGGCAACCGCAACGCCGGCACGGCCTACGAACCCGGCTCCGGCTCCACGATAATGGCGTATGCCGGCATTTGCGGCACCGACGACCTGCAACCGCACTCGGACCCGTTCTTCCACGTGGTGAGCTTCGAGGAAATCCAGACCTACCTGGGCACCGTTACCTGCGGCACGACCACCACCACCAGCAACGTACCGCCGGCAATTGCGGCCTTACCCGCCAGTGGCAAGGTCATACCGGCCAGCACGCCTTTTAAGCTGACCGCCAGCGCAACCGATGCCAACGGCGATGCGCTTACCTACAACTGGGAAGAATACGACCTCGGGCCGAGTGTTGCGCTTGGGGCCGTGCAAACGGCTGGCCAGACGCCTCCGCTGTTTCGCTCGTTTGTGCCCACGGCCAGCGGCACGCGCTACTTCCCGCGCCTGACCGATTTGGTGAATAACACCACGGTAGCTGGGGAGCAGCTGCCCACCGTATCCCGTAACCTGAACTTCCGGGTGACGGTGCGCGACGGCCAGCGGGGCGTGAACAGCAGCAGCACCGTGGCGCTAAGCTCCACCAGCGCCGCCGGTCCCTTCGTGGTGACGGCCCCCAACACCGCCGTGACCTGGGCTGGCAACTCCAGCCAGACCGTGACCTGGAACGTGGCCGGCACCACTGCCAATGGCATCAACTGCGCCAACGTCAACATCCGTCTCTCGACGGACGGCGGCCTGACCTACCCAACCGTGCTGCTGGCCAACACCACCAACGACGGCTCCGAAGCCATTACGGTACCCAACGTGGCTACCACCACGGCCCGCATTATGGTAGAGGCGGCCGACAACTACTTCTTTGATATCTCGAACGCCAACTTCACCATCACGGCGGCGACGACGGTCACGGCCGTATCGAGCGTGAGGACGAGTGCCTCGCCCACTACGGCCAGCAGCGTCGGCTTCACCGTCACGTTCTCGGGCGCGGTTACCGGTTTGTCGGCTAGCAACTTTGCCGTGCTGACCACGGGAGCCGTGAGCGGGGCCAGCGTGGCCAGCGTATCGGGCTCGGGCAACACTTATACTGTGACGGTGAACACCGGCACCGGCAACGGCACCGTGCAGCTGCAGCTGAATAACTCGACCGGGGTTACGCCCACGGTGAGCAACGTGCCGTTTGTGGGCGACAGCTACTCCATCAACCGGACCACGCCGACGGTGACGACATCGCCGGCTAGCAACATCACCTACTACAGCGCGGTAGTAGGCGGCGAGGTAACCGACGACGGCGGCTCGCCCGTGACCCAGCGGGGCATTGTGCTGCGGGGGGCGGGGTTTTCTAGCAGCGGCTACATCGTTAACATAGGCAGTGGCACCGGGCCATTCTCCACTACCGTCACTGGCCTGAGGAGTGGCTCCCGATACGACGTGCAGGCTTTTGCCACCAACAGCGAAGGCACGAGCTATGCCGTGTCGACAACCTTTTCGACACTACCATCGACAACGGCTGTATCGAGCATGCGCATGAATGCGTCGCCCACAGCGGCCGCTACCGTTGGTTATAGCTTTTCGTTTGCGAGCCCTGTTACCGGTCTGTCGACCAGTAACTTTGGGGTGGTGACGACGGGCGCGGTGAGCGGGGCCAGCGTGGCCAGCGTGAGCGGCTCGGGCAACAACTACACCGTGATAGTGAATACCGGCACGGGCAACGGCACGCTGCAACTGCAAATTGTCAACTCGAACGGGGTTACGCCCGTTGTCACCAACTTGCCCTTTGGGCAGGACATCTACACCATCAGCCGGGCCACCGCCACGGTTACGACATCGGTTAGCAACATCACCACCAACAGCGCCGTGGTGGGCGGCGAAGTGACCGCCGACGGCGGTGCGGCCGTTACCGAGCGCGGCTTCGTGTTCGTGCTGGGCACGGGCGTGCCTACCACCAGCAACAGCCCAACGTTCAACCTGGGCAGTGGCCTGGGCGTGTTCTACACCACTTTCGGCGGCCTAAGCAGCAACACCACTTACACCGTGCGGGCCTACGCCATCAACAGCGAGGGCACCAGCTACGGCTTGCCGATAACCTTCACCACCACGGCCGCTACCACCGCCGCGCCTGTGATGACCGCACCGGCCAGCAACAGCTTGCTCACCACCACCACGCCCACCTACTCGGGCACGGCCCCGGCCGGCAGCACCGTCACGGTGTATGTAGATAATGTCAGCATCGGCACGACGACGGCTACCGGCGGCAACTTCAGCCTTATGCAGCCTTCGGCGCTGGGGCAGGGCACGCATTCGGTGTACGCCACGGCTCAGCTTAGCGGCCAGACCGCGAGTGGCAGCAGCAACACCAACAGCTTCACGGTGGATACGGTGGCCCCGACGGTGACGCTGAGCAGCACCGCCGGCAATCCCACCAGCACCAGCCCCATCCCGGTAACGGCCGTGTTCTCGGAGTCGGTGGCCGACTTTGTGGCCACCGATGTGACCGTGAGCAATGGCACGGTGAGCAATTTCAGCGGCAGCGGCACCAGCTACTCGTTCGATGTGACGCCCACCGCCAGCGGTACGGTGACGGTGAACGTGGCTGCCAATGTGGCCCACGACGCGGCCGGCAATGGCAATACCGCCGCCGCGCCGCTTACCCGCACGTACACGCCGTCGACCACGCCAGGTACTGTGCAGGTGCTGTATCAGAACGACGAGCAGCCGAACCAGCCCCTCAACAATGCCATCCGACCCAACCTGCAAGTGGTCAACAACAGCACCGTGGCCATCCCGTACTCGGAACTGACCGTGCGCTACTGGCTGACCGTTGAAAACTCCTCTACCCTGACCACGTCCGTCAACTGGGCGCAGATGGGCACCTCGCTGGTGCAGTCGCACTACGTGCTGCTGGCCACGCCCCGGCAAGGCGCTACCGGCTATGTAGAATACACCTTCTCGGCCGGTGCCGGCACGCTGGTGCCCGGCGGCAACTCCGGCGTTATCCTGAGCAGCGCCAACAAGCCCAACTGGACGAACTTCGACGAAACCGACGACTATTCCTTCGCTTCGAACAGTACTTACCTGCCCACCACGCGCATCACGGCCTACCGCAACGGTGTGCTCATCAGCGGCATCGAGCCGCCGGTGGTGTCCGCTGCCCCCAGCCTGAAAGTGTATGCGGAAAACCAAAACACGTCTGCTACGGCCCAGCTCATCACCACGGTAGCACAGGTTGGCAACGTGGGCGCTGTGCCGGTTAACTACGGCGACCTGGCCGTGCGCTACTGGTACACGCCCGACGGCCCCTCGCCGGTATCGGGCAGCGTCGACTACGCCCAGCTGGGCAGTTCCAACATGACGCTGACCACCGGCCAGCAGGGCACCCAGTCGTATGCCGAGCTGCGCTTTGCGGCCGGCCTGGGAACCCTGGCCCCCGGCACGACTACCGGCGACATCATCTTCCGCCTGCACATGTACAACTACTCCAGCTTCGACCAGTCGAACGACTACTCGTACCGCCCCGCTGCCCCGCTCACCGAACACCCGAAAATGACCATCTACCGGGCCGGGGTGCTGATATACGGCACCGAGCCTGCTGGGGCCCGCGCCGTTGCGGCTCGCCCAGGTTCGGCCGATGAGGTGGCACTGACCACCACGCTGGAAAGCTACCCCAATCCCTTCGGCGGCACGGTGCGGCTCGATTTCTCGCTCTCGCTGGCCGGCAAATACACGCTGGCCGTGTATGACTTGCAAGGCCGCCTGGTCGAAAAACTGGCTGCCGGCACGGCCCCGGCCGGCGAGCGACAGCACGTGAAATGGCAGGCTGCGAATTACGCATCCGGTTTCTACCTCGTACGCCTCACCACCGACGCCGGCGTGCATCAAATGAAGCTGGTGAAGCAGTAGAACAGCTTCCCTGGTCTACAGCAAAAAGGCTCCCCGCACATTGCGGGGAGCCTTTTTTACTTGAAAGCGAGGCTACTAAGGTTACTTAATCCGCTTCAGCGCGACCTCGCGCACCGGCGCAATCACCAGCGGCACCTTCTCTACTTTCACCGAGGAAGTGTCGAGGCCAAAATACTGGTCTTCAGAGGCAATGAACTGACGGATGTAGAAATAAGCCTGCATCACCAGCTTCTCCACGGTGGGGAAGTCGTTCTCGACGGAGAGGAATTTCTCCAGCACCACGAAGCGGAAGTCCCCGGTCACGTGCTGCTTGTTCAGCGACTCGTAGCGCGAGGTAATGTCCACTTCCTTGTTGCGCACCAGGTCCTCAATCACCTTCCTGAAATACAGGTTGATGCGCTGCTGCACCCGGAAGCCCAGCCGGAAATTGATGCGGAACACGTCGTCCTTCGCCACCTCGGTCACCTTATACTCCATGGTATAGGGTTCGTCGGTGGTTTCGACGTGGATAAACCAATAGATGTCAGCGCGTTTGGGGCGCTTCTGGAAGATGGAGTAGATGATTTTCTGCTCGATTTCCGAGCTGCGCTCGGCCGAAGTCAGGAACACCAGGTGAGTCGAGTATTTCGGGATGGAATCGTCGTCGCTGAGCTGCTTGAGGGCATCCACGTAGGGCTCCAGGCGCACGAATTCCGTGAGGCGGCGCTTGATGTAGTACGACTTCAGCCACACGTACATCACGCCCATCAGCGTCGAGCCAATGGCCAGCGACACCCAGCCGCCGTGCGGGAATTTCACCAGGTTGGCCACCAGGAAGGAGCCTTCGATGATGCCGTACACCACGGCGAAAAGTATAATCAGCGGCAGCGCCACCTTCTTCATCTTCAGCCACATGGTGAGCAAAATGGTGGTCATCAGCATGGTGAGCGTGATGGCCAGCCCGTAGGCTGCTTCCATGTTGGTCGATTCGCGGAAGTACAGCACCACCCCGATGCAGCCCAGCAGCAGCAGCCGGTTCATGCTGGGCACGTAGAGCTGGCCCTTCACGTCGGTGGGGTAGTTTAGCTTCACTTTCGGCCACATATTCAGGCGGATAGCCTCGGCCACCAGCGTAAATGAGCCCGTGATAAGCGCCTGCGAGGCAATAATGGCCGCAATGGTGGCAATGCCAATGCCGATGAGCAGGAACCACGACGGCATCAGCTCATAGAAGGGGTTGCGGCCGTCGAGCTGCTGGCCGAGGTGGCTCAGCAGCCAGGCGCCCTGGCCCAGGTAGTTGAGCAGCAGCGTGGTTTTCACAAAAGTCCAGCTGATGCGAATGTTGCCTTTGCCGCAGTGGCCCAGGTCGGAGTATAGGGCCTCGGCCCCGGTCGTACACAGGAACACCGAGCCCAGCAGCCAGAACCCGCCGGGGTAGTGGGCCAGCAAATCGTAGGCGTAGTAGGGGTTGACGGCCTTCAGAATGCTGGGGTTCTGCACAATCCAGGACACGCCCAGCACGCCCAGCATGGTGAACCACAGCAGCATAATGGGACCAAAGGCCTTGCCTACTATCTGGGTGCCAAAGCTTTGCAGCAGGAACAGCCCCGCGATAATTCCGATGACGATGTACACCACCATGTCCTGGGTGAGGTGCGGGAACACCGCTTTCAGGCCCTCCACGGCCGAGGAAACCGAAATCGGCGGCGTAATCACGCCATCGGCCAGGAGCGAGGCCCCCCCAATGATGGCCACGGCCGAAAGCCAGGCCCCGCGCCGCCGCACCAGGGCGTAGAGCGAAAAAATGCCGCCTTCCCCGTTGTTGTCCGCATTCAGCGTGAGCAGCACGTACTTCACGGTGGTTTGGAGCGTCAGCGTCCAGATGACGCAGGAGATGCCGCCCAGAATCAGGTGCTCGTCAATCAGGTCGGGCACCCGGCCGCTTTTCAGGATAGACGACATTACGTAGAGCGGCGAGGTGCCAATGTCGCCGTAGATAATGCCCAGGGCAATAAGCAGCCCCGCCCCGGAAATGGCGTTGTGCGAGTGTTTAGAATCCATGCGAAAGGGTAAAGACTAATCCAGCCGATTTGAGCTACAAATGAATTACGGGGCGCGAAGGTAGCAGCCAGGGCGCCGGAATGTGCTTACGGCAACGGCCCAAGAAAGTAACTTTAATTGAAATTCAGCGGGTTAATATTTGTTTGCTCATCTGCTTCTGCAGCCATTTGGGCCGCCTAAGCGGCCAGGGCGGCCTGCCGGGCCGCCTCATCGGCGGCGGCGAGCGCGGCGGCGGCTTCGCGGGCGGCGTGGTCGTGCAGGCGGTAGATGCGGCGGTTCACCTCGGCCATGAAGCGCTGCCAGGGCGCGGTTTCGCCGGGCAGGGCAAAGTTGACTACCTCGCGGCCCAGCCGGTGCAGGCGCAGGCGGTTGGTGCCCCGGTGCCCGTAGGCCAGGAGCAGGGCCGTGAGGGCCATGCCCAGCATGGCCGGGCCGGTGTGCAGCCAGTTTTGCAGAAAGGCAATCATCACGAAGGCCAGCCCCAGCGCGCCCAGCAGGTACCACAAAATCCACTTCACGGGCGTGATGTCAACCCGCTCCAGCTCCATCAGCAGAAACTCGCGGCCCAGCACGGTCAGGGTTTTGTCGGTGAGCCGGACGCGGCCATCGTCACTGGTCACGGGTGGGAGCGGGGGCAGCTCAGGGAAAGGCTCAGGGGGTGGCAAAGCACTGGCTTCCAGTGCATAGGTGCCGGGGCCAGCGGCTGCCGGGAGCAAAGAAGCCCCGGAAATGGGTTCCGGGGCCACGTTGGGCGGGTCAGCTTGAGGCTGGGCTTCGGGAGTGGTCATGGGCGCAGCAACAGCCGGTTGGGTAAGGGTCGGGCGCGACCAGGTGGGCGCGGCCGTAGTCGTTGGGGCGAAAGCCTTGGCCCTCGCCCCAACAGTCCCTCAGTTGTTCACTTTCAGCAGCTCCACGTCGAAAATCAGCGCTGTGTCGCCGGGAATGTCGCGGCCCGCGCCGCGCTTGCCGTAGGCCAGCTCGGAGGGGATGTAGAGGCGGTATTTCGAGCCTTCGGGCATGAGCTGCAGCGCTTCCGTCCAGCCGGCAATCACGCCGTTGACGGGGAAGGTGGCGGGCTGGCCGCGCTGGTAGCTGCTGTCGAACACGGTGCCGTTGATGAGCGTGCCGTGGTAGTGCGTGGTCACCGACGAGCGCAGGGTGGGCTTGGGGCCCGTGCCTTGCGTGATTACCTCGTATTGCAGCCCGCTGGGCAGGGTGGTAACGCCGGCTTTCTGGGCGTTCTGGGCGAGGAAGGCTTCGCCTTCGGCTTTGTTGTTCATGTTGTTGGCATCTTGGTTGGTGTCGTCTTCAGCGCCGCCCATCTGCTCCTGGAGCTGTTGCATGGCGGCCTGCATCTGCTCTTGCGTTAGGCGGCTGGGGAGGCCCTGCAGGCCTTCTTTCAGGGCGCCGGCCAGCACGTCCACGTCCAGCTCGAGGCCCTGCTGGGCAAAGTTGCGGGCCAGGTCGCGGCCAATGATGTAGCTCACCTGAGCTTGGTGGGAATCGAGGTTCATAAAAACCAGGGTGTGTAGGGGCTGCGGGGGCGGGGAGCCCGGCCGGCAGCCAGTGAAAAAATAGCTCAACGGGGTACGCCGTTGCCGGAGCAAGGTTCCAAAAGCCGCGCCGAACCGCCGGGGCCGGTCGGAATGGCCGAATCCTTAAACAAAAAGCCCGGCCAAACGGCCGGGCTTTTTGCAAAAATAGTGGGAACAGTAAGCAGATGAGCAGAAAATGCGCTTAGCAATAGTGCGCGTGGTCGTCGTCGCCATCGAAGAAGAACGTCAGGTCCAGGTCGGCCAGTTTGGCAGCCAGGAAGCTCACGCTGCCCAACAGCAGCAGCGAGGAAAGCGAGAAAGCAGTGGTCTTTTTCATATAAATCGGGGAGTGGAGTTTAGCGGATAGGTCGAGGGGAATTCTGGCGCAAAGATACGCACGGCAGCGGAAATATGTTAGGCATGCAGCATAAAAAGCGTGCGTATGTTACAAATAAGAATGAAAAAGGGCTATTTTCGAATGTATAGCATCCGGAATAGCGCCACTTTTGCCAAGTCATTCTATAACAGTTTCACGGTATGAACCTTTCGATACAAAACCTCTCCAAAACCTACAGCAACGGCGTGCGCGCCCTGCGCGACGTCTCGCTCACCATTCCCAACGGCATGTTCGGCCTGCTGGGCCCCAACGGCGCGGGCAAAAGCTCGCTCATGCGCACCATTGCCACGCTGCAGGAGCCGGACAGCGGCAGCATCATGCTGGGCGACATCAACGTGCTGACCGAGAAGGATGCCGTGCGCCGCGTGCTGGGCTACCTGCCGCAGGAGTTCGGCCTGTACCCGGGCATCTCGGCCGAGGTGCTGCTCGACTACTTCGCCGGCCTCAAGGGCATTCGGGACGGGGCCGAGCGCAAACAGGCTGTGGAAAGCCTCTTGCAGCAAACCAACCTGTGGAATGCCCGCAAGAAAGCCGTGGGCGGCTACTCGGGCGGTATGCGGCAGCGCTTCGGCATTGCGGTGGCGCTGCTGGGCTCGCCGCAGCTCATCATCGTGGACGAGCCCACCGCCGGCCTCGACCCGACGGAGCGGAACCGGTTTCTGGATTTGTTGTCCGAAATCGGTGAGAATGTGGTGGTTATTCTTTCAACGCACATCGTGGAAGACGTGACCGAGCTGTGCCCCAACATGGCCATTATTGCCGGCGGCGAGGTGGTGGCCACCGGCTCGCCCAACGACGTGATTGGCGAAATCCGCGGCAAAGTGTATCGCACCAAAACGGAGAAAGCCGCGCTGGCCCAGCTCAAAGCCGAGTACGAGGTGATTTCCTCGAAGCTGGTGGCCGGGCAGCCCATCGTGCGGGTGTTCAGCGAGCAGCCCATCAACGGGCAGTTTCAGCCGGCTGAGGCCACGCTGGAGGACGTGTACTTCCACCGGCTGGCCCGGCGGGAGAAGGCAACCATTTCAGCTGCCTAGGCCATGTTCGCACACATTTTCCGTTTCGAGCTGCGCTACCGGTTCACCCAGCCCAGCACGTACTTATACTTTGGCGTATTTGCGCTGGCCGGCTTCCTGTCGCAGACGGTGGAGGACTTCGGGTTTGCCAGCGCCAAAGTCCACGTCAACTCGCCCGATGCGCTGGCGCAGCTGCACCTCATTGCCTCCATTCTGGGCATGTTCGTGACGGCCGCCATCCTGGGCACGCCCATCTACCGCGACGACAAAGACGGCATGACCGGGCTGGTGTACACCACCTCCATTACCAAGCCGGCCTACCTGAGCGGGCGCTTTCTGGGCTCGCTGCTGGCTATCTGGTTCATCATGAGCGGAATATCGGTGGGGGCCTTGCTCGGCATGCTCATGCCGTGGGTGGAAGCAACCAAGCTGGGCCCGGTGATGCCGCTGGCGCTGCTGGCCCCGCTGGTGTTTGGGGCGTGGGTGAACGCGCTGTTTGCGGGCTGCATTTTCTTTGCCGCGTACCTGGCGTTTCGTTCGCCGCTGGTGGTGTACCTGGGTGGTATCGTGCTGTTTGTGCTCTACCAGCTGTCGTTCACGTTTTCGAGCCGCGTAAGCAGCGACCACCTGTTTTCGCAGCTCGACCCGTTCGGACTCGCGGCCAAGAACATCGATGCCAACTACTGGACCATTGCCGAGCGCAACACCAGGGTGCTGAACTACTTCGGCGGCGAAATCGTGCAGAACCGCCTGCTGTGGGGCAGCATCGGGCTCGTTATTCTGGGCGTGGCCTGCGCCCTGTTCCGGCTGGGGCAGCCCAAAACCCGGGTCAAAAAGCCGGCGCCCGAGGCTGCCCCGGTGGCCGTGAGCGCCGGCGGGCTGCGTCGCTCGCCGCAGGCGTTTGGCAACGGGCTGGGGTTCTGGCAGCTCCGGCAAATGGCCCGGGTGCAGGTCCTGAACGTGGTGCGGGCCTGGCCGTTTCGGGTGCTGGCGCTGCTGGGCGTGGTGTTTGTGCTGTTCAACGCCTACTACACCTACCAGGACACGCGCGGCATTCAGCTGCCGGTGACGTACCTGATACTGAAGATGCTGAACGATAACTACACCTTGTTTCAGCTGCTTATCATCACCATCTACGCCGGCGAGCTGGTGTGGCGCGAGCGGGACACGCGCCTGCAGCTGGTGTTCGATGCGCTGCCGTTTTCTACCTGGATTCCGTTTCTGAGCAAGCTGCTGGCGTTGTTTGCCGTGCAGGTGGTGCTCACCGTGGTCATGGATGTGGTGGGCATCGGCATTCAGCTGTACCGGGCGCCGGCGCTGTTCGAGCCGCTGCTGTACCTCAAGGACTTTGCCCTGCAGATGACCAACCTGGCCGTGCTCTGCACCCTGGCCATGATGGTGCAAACCGTGGCCAACAACAAGTACGTGGGCCACGCCGTGATGATGGTGTACTACGGCGTGGTGTTTCTGCTGGCCGATGCGCTGGGCCTGCACCACGCGATGCTAAAGTTCGGGGCCTCAGTGCCCTACACCTACTCCGACATGAACGGCTACGGGCACATGGTGGCCCCGCTGCTGGCCATCAATGCCTATTACCTGGCCGGGGCACTGCTGCTGGTGCTGCTCTCGGGCCTGCTCTGGGTGCGGGGCAACGACACCAGCCTGCGGGCGCGGGGGCGGCTTTTGGGCCAGCGTGCGCAGGCCCCGGGCATGCGGCCGGCCCTGATGGCGGCGCTGCTGCTGCTGTTTGGGGCCGGCGGCTGGGTCTTTTACAACACCAACGTGCTCAACCAGTACGTGACGCCCAAAGCACTGGAAGCCCGGCAGGCCAACGCCGAGCGCGCATACAAGCGCTACGAAAAGCTGCCGCAGCCCAAGATTGTGGCCGTCAAGCTGAACGCCGACCTCTACCCCACAGCTGCCCCGCGCGGCTTCCGCATGACGGGTGCCTACACGCTGCGCAACAAGGAAACCCGGGCCATCGATACCCTTTTCATTAACTACGACGCCAGCCCCAGCATCAACAATCAGCTGGACCTCAGCCGGGCCGCCCGGGTGCTGCACGACGACCCCGTGGCCGGCGTGCGCCTCTACCGCCTGGCGCAGCCGCTGGCCCCCGGCGACTCGCTCGACCTGCGGTTCGACGTGGCGTACCGGGCCCGGGGCTTCACCTCGCGCCTCAAGGGCAACGGCGTGTTCGACTGGGCCAACATCTCGCCCGAAGACCGCCTCACCGCCAACGGAACCTTCCTCAACGACCCCGGCCTGCACGTCGGCTACCAGCCCGGCTCCGAGCTCGATGACGACAACGTGCGCCAGCGCAACGGCCTCAAGCCCAAAGAGCGCGCCCTGAAGCTGAACGACCCGCGCGGCCGCAACCAAGCCGATTTCGGTCCCGATGGCGACTACATCCGCTACCAGGCCACCCTCAGCACCGACCCCGACCAGGTGGCCATCACGCCCGGCTACCTGCAAAAAGAGTGGCTGCAGAACGGCCGCCGCTACTTCCGCTACCAGATGGACCAGCCCATGATGCCCATGGTGTCGGTGCTCTCGGCCCGCTACCAGGTGCACCGCGAAAGCTGGCAGCCGCCCACCGGCGGCCCGCCCGTGGCCATCGAAATCTACCACGACCCCCGGCATGGCTACAACGTGGCCCGCATGGCCGAGGCCCTGCGCAAGGCCCTGCCGTACTACACGGCCGCTTTCGGCCCGTACCAGTACCGGCAGATTCGGGTGCTGGAGTTTCCGCGCTACAAGTCCTTTGCCCAGAGCTTCCCCAACACGGTGCCGTTTTCGGAAAGTGCTGGCTTTATCGATGATTTGCGCGACAAGACCAAGCCCGACCTGGCCTTCTTCATCACCAACCACGAGCTGGCGCATCAGTGGTGGGGCCACCAGCTGGTGGGGGCCAACGTGCAGGGCAGCAGCATGCTGGTGGAGTCGCTGGCTGAATATTCGGCCATTATGACGGCCAAGCACGAATTCACGCCTGAAAAGATGCAGCAGTTTATGCGCCGCGAGCTGGACAATTACCTACGCGGCCGCCGCCAGGAGCGCAAGAAAGAGCAGCCGCTCATGCTTTGCGAGTCGCAGCCCTACATCCATTACTACAAGGGCGGCATGGTGTTCTACGCCCTGCAGGACTACATCGGCGAGGCCAAGCTGAACGGCGCGCTGCACGCTTTTCTGGCTAAAAACCGCTACCAGACCCGCCCGTACCCCAACTCGGCCGACCTGATGACCTACCTGCACCAGGCCACGCCCGACTCGCTGCAGTACTTCGTGCACGACATGTTCGAAACCATCACGCTCTATAAAAACGAGCTGAAAACCGCCACCTACACCCCGCGTCCGGATGGCAAATACGACGTCAGCCTCACCATAAAAGCGGAAAAGCTGCGCGCCGACAGCCTCGGCAACGAGAAATCCATCCCGATGGCCGACTACCTCGAAGTCGGCGTTTTCGGGCCCGACAAATCAGCCGGTGAGGCCTGGGATGTGCGCGGCAAGGCCTTGTTCCTGAAGAAAATAAAAATAACCAAGCCCGAAACCACGTTCCATTTCGTGGTGAATGAGAAGCCCGCCAAGGCCGGGGTCGACCCGTATCAGAAGCTGATTGAGCGTTATTATTACGACAACGTGAAGTTTGTGGACGAGCAGAAGCCCGGCTCGAAGCCGGTGGCGGTGAAATAATGTACTTTATGACTTTGTTCCTGTTTGCAATGAATCGAATTGCCAGCTTCGCAAGCCGCCAACTCCTTCTTTGGCTGCTTCTTATTCTGCCCGGGCTTGCGCAATCCCAAACAGCTCCTGCTGACTACCCCGGCCTGGTGCAACCCGCTGGTGCGCCAATACCCGTGTACTGCACCCTTGGCACTGAAGCGCGGGCCACCGCCATGGCCACCCGTTGTGCCGCTGCCTTGGCCTGGATGAAGCAACCCAGCCAGCTGGGTTTTGCGCCCCGCGTCACGATGCTGGTGCTGGGGCCCGATGATTGGAAGCGCTACGCCGCGCCCGGCCAGGTATACGGCATGCCTCACACCAACGGTCCTACCACCCTGGTGGTGGCCGGGGCCGAAAATGAGTTCTGGCAGCACACGCTGCCACCCACCGACCGCCTGCCGGCCGACCTGGCCCGGGCCGTGGCCACCATTTACCGCACGGCCGACGGCCAGCCCTCGCTGGGCAAAGTGTTCGACTTGTTAGCCTTGCATGAAGTGAGCCACCTGGCTTACCGGCAGGCCGGTCTGAGCCGCCCGCGCTACTGGCTGGAGGAGTTTTTCTGCAATCTGTTGCTGCATACCTACATCGCAACCCAGGAGCTGGCCAGCCTGCCCGTGCTCGAAACTTTTCCCGAAGCCGTGGTGAAAGGCACCGATGCTACCAAGCTGCGCTACACTACATTGGCCGATTTTGAGCGGCTGTACGGCAAAATGGAGCGCGAGGAACCCGTGAACTACGGCTGGTACCAGTGCCGGCTGCACCGGGCTGCCGCCCGCGTATACGCCGCCCCTCCGCCGGGCGCGCTGGCGCGGTTGTGGCAGGCGTTGCGCACCAATAAAGCCAGCTATACCGACGCCGAGCTAGCTGCTTTTTTGAGCAAAAAGGTGAGCCCCGAAATGGCCCGCGTGCTTACAAACTGGTAACTGGCAGCTCAGTCTGCTCGCCCAGCCCAAAATCCGCCACTTCCCGTACCTCGCCGGCGGCTAAGCCGCCCAGCGACATGCTGCCCACCCGCACGCGCACCAGCCGGAGCGTGGGAAAGCCCACGGCAGCCGTCATCTTGCGCACTTGCCGGAACTTGCCCTCGGTGAGGGTGATGGAAACCCAGGACGTGGGGCCGTGGCGGTCGTCGCGGATTTTGCGGGTGCGCGGGGCGAAAGCAGGCGCGGGGGCGAGCCGGTGGGCGACGCAGGGCGTGGTCTGGTACTTCACGCCGTGGATGCCGATTTCGACGCCGGCCTGCAGCTGCGCGATGGCCGCGTCGGTGATGAGGCCATCGACCTGGCAGTAGTATTCCTTCTCCACGTGGCGGCTGCGCACCCGCTCGCTCATGCGGCCGTCGGTGGTGAGCAGGAGCAGGCCCTCGCTGTCCTCATCGAGCCGGCCAATGGCCATGATGCCTTCCGGAAAATCGTGGAATTCGCCCAGCTTTTTCTTCTTGGCCTCGCCGGCAAACTGGCTGAGGTAGCCGTAGGGCTTGTGGATGAGGAAGTGCTGGTGCGGCATAAAAAGGGTGACAATGAGGGATATGGCCATCGGATGAGGCCGGCAGAAGCAAAGGGCCGGACAGGTATAAATAGCGGTTTTAAAAACCAGGTATTTATACCTGTATGCGGGCAGGAAAAAAGGCAGTCATTTGCGGCAGAAAACGGGGCGGCACCTGCCCGATTTGACGGGAGCAGGCCCCGGCTTCCGGCCGGGGGCCAATGTTAAATCATCTGCTGATTCCGCCAAAGCTATCGACTTTTTCTGCTTCGTTTCGGACGGAATTCTACCTTTGAACCACTCATTCACCTTTTTCAGCTTCCTTCTATGACAAACAATTCCCCGTCGGGCATCATCAGCCAGGCCGTTTTCGATGAGTATGCCGCCAACTGGCTCACCGTGGTCGGCAACAACGATGCGCTAAACCAGTGCTTTCAGGCGCCTGCGGGCGGCAAGCTGCTGGCGGTAAGCTTCACGATGAAGCAAATCCAGCAGCTGGTATCGGTGGTCGGCGCGCACTACATCATGTCGCGGTTTCTGGTGACGAATGATGGGTCGAAGTTCACGCTGACCTTGTTTGCGACGGATGCGGAGCGCAACAAGCTGTCGTCCTTCTACATAGCCGGCAACCTGGAGGAAACGCCCGGCCTGCCCGGCGCGGAAGTACCCGATGTGCTGGCCGAGCAATGGCTGAACAGCTGGCAAGCCGCCGAAACGGTGACGGGCGATATGTTTACGAGCTGCCTGGCCGGAGTGCCGCTTAAAGGCTACACCTTTGATATCAGTGACTTCCTGGCCCTGTTCTACGGCCTGCCCACCATCGATGGCGAAAACCTGCTGGTGCACTTTGGCCTGCACGAATACTACACCGCTACCGCCGAGGGCGACAAGCTGACCCAGACCTTTGGGCTGGTGCTGCAGCGGGGCGGCGACGCCGGTGGCGACGACCCTTACTACGATATGTCCTCGCCCTGCCCGCCCATCTGCTGGCCGCCGAAATAGCGCCGGCGGGCGCCCCGGGGTCGCCTGATAATTCCTGTTTCCTGACGCTACTCTGACCAAAGGGGCGGCGGTTGCGTTGCGGATGCCGGGCCTGCGCCCGGCCCGTGGCGTAGCCGCCGTCCTTGTCTGGTTGCCTGAATAGTCCTCCCATTTCGGTTTCTAACGCCTTTCCCCGATGCCCGCTGCTACGAACATGACCGCCCAATGGCTCCTGATTCAGGGGGCCCCGGTAACGGTTTTGCTCGCCTTCGTTATTGGCCTGGTGCGGTTTCGGCGGCTGACGCGCGGACTGCGCTATGTGGTCGTCCTCGCCGGGTTTGTGCTGGTGCTCGAAATCATCACCCACGCGCTGATGATACTTGGCCGGGAAAACCTGTTTCTGATGCCGGTTTATACCGTCGGCGAATTTTGCCTGCTGGCCCTGGTGTACCGCGAAGCCCTGCAATCGGCCTTTTTTTCGCGGCTGATGCCCTGGCTGGTTGGGGTGTTTACCGCCTACGCGCTGTTCGATAGCCTGCAAACCACGCTGCTCACCCAGTTCCGGCCGGGCCAGCAAATCGTGCAAAGCATTTTGGTGCTGTTGATAGTTGGGGCGTACTTTCGCAAGCTGCTGAACGAGCTTCGGGTGCGCCACCTGGAGCGGGAGCCCATGTTCTGGGTGTCAACCGGCCTGTTTATCTACTTCCTGGGGTATGTGCAGATTGCGCTGTTCAGCAACTACCTGCTCCGCTACTCCCAGCAGCTAAACCTGACCATCTGGGTCATTCACGCCCTCCTCTATATGTTGCTCTATAGCTGCTACAGCCTGGCCCTATGGATGCGCCCGCAGAAGTAGCCTTCGGCCAGCTGCTGCTGGGCGGCATTGGCTTCATGCTGCTTTCCGGGGGGACGCTGCTGATGTTCCTGGTCACCTACCAGAAGCGGCTGCTCCGGCAGCAGCTGCACCAGCGAACCACCGAAGCTGCCTTTCAGCAGCAGCAGCTCACGGCCGTCATCGAGGCCCAGGAGCGGGAGCGGGAGCGCATCGGGCGCGACCTGCACGACGGCATCGGCTCGACCATTGCCATGGCCAAGATGCTGGTGAATCGCCTGGATACCAACGGCAATCAGGCCGAGTCGGCGGCCCTGCTGACGCTGGTGAAGGAAATCATGAGCACGGCGGTGCAGGACGTGCGCAGCGTGTCGCACAGCCTTTACCCGGCCGTGCTGGCCCGTTTCGGCCTCGCCGATGCCCTGCAGCACCTGGTGGATGTGTGCAACGAAACCGCGGCCCTCGCCATTGAGCTCACGGTGCTATACCCCCGGCCCCTGGCCCTGGCGCAGGAGCTGGCCTTGTACCGCATCTGCCAGGAGCTGATTCACAATGCCTTGAAGCACGCCCGGGGCGCCACGCTGCTCACGGTGCACTTGCACCAGGCCGCCGCCCTGCTCACCCTGGTGGTCGAAGACAACGGCTGTGGCTTTGCCCCGGCCTCGCCCGACGGGCCGCCCCTTGAGGGCATTGGCCTGCGCAGCATTCAGGTGCGGGTGCAAATGCTACAGGCGCAGCTGCGCCACGAGCCGCTGCCCGGCCAGGGCACCCGCATGGTCATCGAGCTGCCGGTTCCTATTCGTACTTAGCGCCACCTTTTCAGCTTGCCTACCGCCTTCTACTATGTCTTCTGCCATCATTTCCCCGGTTCGGATAGCGCTGCTCGACGACCATCCCATGTTCCGCCAGGGGCTCCGCTACATTCTCAGCGCCTTGCCCTACGTGGAAGAGGTGATTGAAACCGCCACGCTGCCCGAGCTGCTCGTGAGTTGCCGCCAGCGCCTGCCCGATGTGCTGCTGCTCGACCTGCAGATGCCGGGCATGGACGGCCCCGAAGTGGCCAAAGTGCTGCTGGCCGAGTTTCGCGACCTGAAAATCGTGGTGCTCTCCATGCTCTCGGCCGACAAGTTCATTACCCAGATGATGCGGCTTGGCGTGCGCAGCTACCTGCCCAAAGATGCCGACCAGGACGAACTGCGCCAGGCCATCGAAGACGTGCTGACAACCGGCCACCACTTCACGCCGCGCATTTCGCGGGCCCTGATGCGGGGCGTGCAGCAGCCCTCGCGCCACCCCGCCTCCAACCGCCTGCCCGACCTGATTGAGTTTACCCCGCGCGAGCACGAAGTGCTGCTGCTCATTTGCCAGGGGCGCACGGCCTCCGAAATCGCGGAGCAGCTCTGCATCAGCCGCCGCACCGTGGAGGGGCATCGCCAGAAGCTCCTCGAAAAGACCAGTGCGCCAAACTCGGCCGGCCTCGTGGTGTTTGCGGCCCGGCACGGCCTGCTCGAATCCTGAGCATTTCAGGGGGTATATCCAGATAATCAGGTGATTATGTGTGGGGTGTGGCCCGGGCAGAACCAGGTATAAATACCTGGTTTTAAAACCAGGTATTTATACGCTGAAACACCTCGCCGGGAAGCTGCTATTTCGCATCATCGGAGACGTCCTTCCAGGCTTCCACACGCTCCGGTCTGTTCTACCCCCTTGGCATGGTTCGGGGCTTTCCGGGTCCACCGGCCGCCTTTCCCGCCTCTTCATCTGGTAAAGCACCGGCCTGGGTTCCGGCTGTTTTATTGATACGCGCACTCATTTTTTCGGGGCATCGCTTCGCCCCCTGTGGCGAAACGGCTTGCAGGTAGCCTGCTGCTTCGTGCCAACGCCTGCCCGGCGGCTCCCGCCAGAGCCGTGCGGCTGTTCGGTGTTGGCTTATAAACCAGCTGGCTTTCAGGGCAAAGCTGCCGGTTTTAGCCGTGTATTCATTCCGGTGCCGGCATGCTGCCGATGCCTTCTTCTCCCTTTTTTCTTTTATTACCATGGACCCTTTTGTCGGAGAAATCCGCCTGATGGCAATCAATTTCCCGCCGCGTGGCTGGGCCTTCTGCCAAGGGCAACTAATGTCTATCAGCCAGAATGCGGCGCTGTTTTCGCTGCTTGGCACCCAGTACGGGGGCGATGGGCGGAGCACGTTTGGGCTGCCCGACCTGCGTGGCCGGGCGGCGCTGGGCGTGGGCCAGGGGCCGGGCCTGAGCACCTACACGCAAGGCGAGCAAACGGGCACCGAGAGCGTGACGCTGCAGGGCCCCGAGATGCCCGCCCACATCCACGCCGTAACGGGTTCGGTGGCGGCCAGCTCGGCGGTGGGCACGGCCACCGTGCCAGCCAATGGCTACCTGGCTTCGGCGGCCAGCCCGCAGTATAGCGAAAACCCCGGCGGCGGGGCCGCCATGGCCGACGACCTGGTGAGCGGCCAGACCAATACCGTGGGCAGCAGCCAGCCGCACGAGAACCGGATGCCTTTCCTGGTGCTCAACTACTGCATTGCCCTGCAAGGCGTGTTTCCGCAGCGGCCTTGAGCCCCGGCGCTTTCCCTCATCGTTTTCCCATTTCCGAAACCATGTCAACTCCTACTATTGGTGAAATCCGCATTGTGGGCTTCACGTTTGCCCCCGTCGGCTGGGTGCCGTGCGCGGGCCAGTTGCTCCCTATTTCCGAATACGAAACGCTGTTTCAGCTGCTGGGCACTACCTACGGCGGCGATGGCGTGAGCACGTTTGCCGCCCCGGATTTGCGCAGCCGCGTGGTGGTGGGCACCGGGCAGGGCCCGGGCCTGTCGGGCTACAGCGCCGGCCAGCTGGGCGGCCTCGAAAGCGTGACGCTCTTCACCAACAACTTGGCGGCGCACGGCCACACGTTCACGGGGCAGCTCAGCGGCACTACGCAGGGCACCGGGCAAAACGACCCGGTCGGCGCGTATCCCACGGCCAGCAGCTCGGGGTTTTATGCAGCTGCGCCGGCGGGGGCCGGGCTGGGCGGCGGCGCGGTGAGCGGGCAAACCACGCCGGCCGGGGGCAGCACGCCCCACGCCAACATTCAGCCCGTGCTGGCACTGAACTACATCATCGCCACGGAAGGAATCTATCCGTCGCAGCAGTAGCGTCCGGTCGTCCATTTCCATTCACTCTTTCGCACCTGCTTTCTCATGAATGAATCGTATCTCGGCGAGCTGCGCCCCGTCGGCTTCGGCTTTGCCCCCAAGGGATGGATGCTTTGCCAGGGCCAGACCCTGCCCATCAACCAGAACCAGGCCCTGTTTTCGCTGCTCGGCACCACCTACGGCGGCAACGGCACTACCACCTTCAACCTGCCCGACCTGCGCGGCCGCATTCCCGTGGGCCTGGGCCAGGGGCCCGGCCTGGCGCCCTACATCCTGGGCCAGACCGGGGGCGTGGAGGGCCAGACCCTGACAGCGGACCAGCTGCCGGTGCACGGCCACGCCGTGCAGGCAACCATGAAGCCCGACGGGGCCGTCGACAGCAATTCGCCCGGGGGCGAGTACATCGGCCCGGGCTCCCTGAATCAATACAGCAAAAAAGGCCCGACGGTGAGCAAAAACGTGGTGATGGCCGCCAACGCCGTGACCGGAACCGCCAGCCCGGTGGGGGGAAGCCAGCCGCACGAAAACCGGCAGCCCTTCATTGCCATCAACTACGCCATTTGCCTGCAGGGGGTGTTCCCGTCCCGCAGCTAGCCAGTGGCATGAAGACCCGCAAGCCCTTATAAGACAACGATTCCCAAGGTCAGAACGGCTTTGGGAATCGTTGTTTGGGGGCGGCGGGCATTATTCAATCTCCCGAATATAAACCTGTTAATTATGCGCTTAGCCGTCATCATCAGCAGTAAAATGGGCCTGCCGCTGCTGCAGGACCTGGTGGCGCAGGGCGTGGTGGCCGGGGTGGCCCTGCCCCGCACGGGCCACCCCGAAACCGGGGAGCTGGCCGCGCAGGTAGCGGCGCTGGGCCTGCCGGTGCAGTGGCTGGCGCGGGCCGGGCTGGGGGCGGCCCTCACGGCCTGGCAGGCCGCGCTGGCTCCCACGGCGGTGCTGGTGCTCATGTTTCCGTGGCGCGTGCCGGCGGCGGTGCTGGCGCTGCCGCCCCAGGGTTTTCTGAACATGCACTTTGCGGCGCTGCCGGGCTACCGGGGGCCGGAGCCGCTGTTCTGGCAAATCCGCAACGGCGAGGCGGCCGGGGCCGTGACGGTGCACCGCATGGACGCCGATTTCGATACCGGCCCCGTGGTGCTGGCCGAGCCCGTGCCCATTGGCCCGCGCGATACCTACGGCCTGCACTACGGCCAGCTGGCACTGGCGGCGGTGGGCGTGGGCCGGCGGCTGGTGGCCGCCCTGCGCGGCGAAGGCCCGCCGCTGCTACCCATCCGGCAGGCGCCGGCCCAGGCCCGCTACTGGCCCCGGCCCGGCCTGGCCGATGTGTGCGTGCGCTGGGAAGAGCCCGCCCTGGACCTCGACCGGCTGGTGCGGGCCGTGAACCCCTGGAACCGGGGCGCGCTGGCCC
>NZ_BAAGWC010000028.1:0-57408 GCF_054780555.1 Hymenobacter daeguensis | reverse complement strand
CCGGGCTTCCGCATGCACATCTCGCCCGCCGATACCCGCCCCGCTCCGCCCGACCTGCGCCTGCGCCTCGAAGCGCTGGCCAGCGGCCGGCCACCGCTGCCTGGTTTGGCCCTGCACCACGCCACCCTGCAGCGCGTGCGCGACGTGGCCCGCAACCTGACCGGCCGGCTGGGCAAAGACAGCCATTCACCCATTCACCCCTTCACCCATTCACCCATTGGCCTGCTCACTGCCCTGGCCTACCCCGACCGGCTGGCCCAACGCGAAACCCACGACCGGCTGCGCCTCGTGACCGGCCAGCGCGTGGGCCTGAACACCACGGACGTGGACCCGCAGGCCACGTTTTTCGCGGTGGCGCACCTGGCGGGCACGGCCTCGGCGCCGCGGGCCACGCTGGCCGCGCCGCTGGGGCAGGATGAGCTGGAGCTGGCTTTTGCCGACCAGATTACGACCACCGACGAGGTGCGCTACGACCCCACCACCCAGCGCGTGACCGGCCGCCGCGTGCGCCGCCTGGGAGCCCTGCTGCTCGAAGAAAAAGTCATCGGCCAGCCCGACCCGAAGCTGGTGGCCCAGGCCCTGCTGGCCTACTTGCAGGAAGCCGGCGTGGGCAAGCTGAACTGGACCGATGGGGCCCGCCAGCTGCAGCAGCGGCTGGCGTTTCTGCGGCAGCATTTCCCGGCCACCGAAAGCACAGAGCCGGAAAAGCAGTGGCCGGCCTTCGATGACGACACCCTGACCCGGGAGCTGGCCGAGTGGCTGGGCACGCACCTCACCGGCCTCAAAACTCTCGACCAGGTGCAGCGCCTCGACCTGTTTGAGCCGCTGCTGTCCCGCCTGCCCGGCGGCTGGAACCAGCGCCAGGAACTGGACCGGCTGGCCCCGGCGGCGCTGGAAGTGCCCAGCGGCTCGCACATTACCCTGAACTACAGCGACCCCGCCGCGCCCGTGCTGGCCGTGAAGCTGCAGGAGCTGTTTGGCCTCACCGAAACGCCCACCGTGGCCGCCGGCCGCGTGCCGCTGCTGCTGCACCTGCTCTCGCCGGGCGGCCGGGCTGCGCAGGTCACGCGCGACCTGCGCAGCTTTTGGGAGAAAGGCTATTTCGACGTGCGGAAGGATTTGAAGGGCCGCTACCCCAAGCACCCCTGGCCCGACAAGCCGATGGAGCACATTCCCACCAAGCTCACCAAGAAGCGGTTGGGCCAGTAGCCCGGGCTGGCTGGCCAGCCCGGGCAGTCCAATGTTAAGTTTTGCTTTGCGGAGGTAACAATTACGTAATCTGGCCTACCGATTACGTAACTTCAGGGAGTGAAACACTTCTTCCCGCTGCTACTGCTCCTCGCTTCCTGCCTGGCCGCCCACGGCCAGGGCGGCGGCGCGCCCGTGGGCTGGCTCAAGCTCAGCGCCGACCTGCCCCTGCGCAACCGCTGGAGCCTGTATTCGGAAGTAGAAAGCCGCCAGGGCAATGCCCAGCTGGGCGGCCAGCAGCTGGGCCGCGTGGGCCTGCGCCTGCACGTAGCGCCCAGCTTCAGCCTCACTACCGGCTACGTGCTGGCCGCCAACGACTGCGGCCCGGCCAATGCGCCCAAAGCCCCCGAGCACCGCTTCTACCAGGAAGTGATGCTGACCGATGTGAGCGGGCCGGTGCGCGCCAGCCACCGCCTGCGGGCCGAGGAGCGGTGGCTCCGCCCCACGCCGGAAGCGGCCTTCCGGTTTGCACCGCGCCTGCGCTACCAGCTGCGGCTGGTGCTGCCGCTGCACGCGGGCGGCCGGCTGCCGGTGGGCGGCATCTACGCCGTGGCGGCCGATGAAGTATTTGCCGGCCTGGGCGTGCACAGCCGCAGCAGTTTTCTCGAAGAAAACCGGCTGAGCGCCGGGCTGGGCTACCGCGCCAGCCGCCGCACCACCGTGGAGCTGGCCTACCTGCACCAAAGCCAGGCCGGCACGGCCGGGTATGCGCTGGCTCGGAATGCGGTGCAGCTTGGCGTGGCGGTGGCGGCGCCCACCCGCGTGGCGCTGGTGCGGCGCCCGGCGGAGTAAGGTCCCGGCCCGGCCGGCCTTAACGCATCTCGTTGTCGTCCAGAAAGTTCTTGCCGTCGGTGCGGGGCGAGTAGTGGCGGTGCAGCCAGCGGCTGAGGCCCCCGAGCCCCGGCAGCAGCACCCGCTCCGTAATGTTGGCCTGGTCGAGCTTGTCGCGCACTTCCCACTTGAGCCGGGCCGGCAGCATGATGCGGAAGTAGAGGTCGGGCCGGTCGGCCAGCCAGTCGTGCAGCACGCTCTGGGCCGTGCTCATCAGCGAAAACAGCGCGTACTGGTGCACAATGCGGGCATCGAGGCTGGGCGGCTCCAGAAACAGCACGTAGGGCTCGGCTTGCAGCTCTTCCAGCTCGCGCAGGCTGCTGCTCACGGGCTGAAGCAGCTCGGAGGTGAAGACGTTGGAGCCTTCGGCCTGCAGGGCCTGGCGCAGGCGCTGGGGCAGGTGCTCGGCGGCCTTCACGTAGTTCAGGGCCCAGATAATGCCGTCTTCGTGGTAGGCCGACAGGTCGTCGGTAGCAAAATGCAGGGCCACGTAGGGCGAGTACGTCCAGTCGAGCAGGCGGGTGGGCAGGCCGTGGTGCTGGGCCAGGGCCAGCCAGTCCCAGGTGCTGGCCGTGGTGCCCGGCAGGCCGGTTTCGCGGGCATACTTGCGGAAGTTGCGCAGCAGGTGGTGCTCCAGCTTGTGGTATTCGCCCCCCAGGCGCTGCAAGCTGGTTTCGAGCTGGAAGTGGCGCGAGCGACCACCCCGGTACACAAACGGCGAGCGAAACCGCCCGATGCGCGCATCCCAGGTGTCCTGAAACAGCAACCGCTGCAGGTCTTCCCAGGAAGTGGCTTCGTAGTCGTTGGCTGAAAGTGGCATGGGGCGAAGATACGCCGGGCCGGCAGCAGCTGCGGTTTTAAGAATTCGTTAAAAAAGAACGGTCATACTGCGCGCAGTATGACCGTTCCGGGTCCGCTTAATCAAACCAACCGCTTACTCACCGGCCGGAAAATCGGCCGCGTCGCCCATGGCGGCGTATTGCTCCAGCTCTTTGCTGAGGGTGGCAAACTTCTCGCGCGCGCCTTTCACGGCGGCTTTGCCCAGGGGCAGGTGCAGGGGCGGGTTTTCCATCTGCACTACCTCGTACATGGCATGGGCGGCGCGCACGGGGTCGCCGGGCTGGCGGCCGCTGTAGCCCTCAATGCCGCGGATGTTTTCGCCCACCGTGGGCTGGTAGTCATCGATTTTGGTGTTGGCAATGGTGGCCGACTCGCCGGCCCATTTCGTGCGGAAGCCGCTGGGCTCGATGTTGGTCACCTTAATGCCCAGCGGGCCCACCTGCTGGCTCAGGCTCTCGCCAATGGCTTCCAGGGCAAACTTCGAGGCGTTGTAGATGCCCACGCCGGGGAAGGTTTTCAGCCCGCCGATGCTGGTGATGTTCAGCACGTGGCCCGAGCGCTGCCGGCGCAGCTGCGGCAGCACGGCCCGCAGCACGTGCAGCGCCCCAAACACGTTCACGTCGAACTGGCGCTGCACTTCCTCGGCGGGCACTTCTTCAATGCTGCCCATCGAGCCGTAGCCGGCGTTGTTCACCACCACATCGAGCTGGCCGAATCGGGCAATGGCATCGGCAATGGCGCTCTTGACGGTGGCCTCGTCGGTCACGTCGCACACCAGGCCGAGGGTGCGGCCATCGGCTTTTTTGGTAAAGGCATCGGCCTGCTCAGGCTTGCGGAACGTAGCGGCCACGCGGCCTCCTTTTTCGAGCACATAGTCGGCCAGGGCTTCGCCGAAGCCGGACGAAGCGCCGGTAATAAACCAGGTTTGGTTGGTGGAATCAGGCATAAAATTTCAAGCGGTAAAATGGGGAGTGCTTAAGACGGGCTGAGACGGCGAATTGTTTGCGCCGGCCCCTGTGACGGGCGCGGGCCAGAACCGGCGATTGATTTTTCTGGCCGCAACCCAATTCCCCGCCGTATCTTTGACTGGCAAAAGGCACCAAACCCCAACTCCTTTTGCCATGGCGGATTCCGCAACCCCCAAAATTGCCTTCGAGGCCCTCACCTACGACGACGTACTGCTGCTGCCCGCGTACTCCGAGGTTTTGCCCCGCGACTGCGACACCGGCACCCGCCTCACCCCCAACATCCGGCTGCAAACCCCGCTGATTTCGGCGGCCATGGACACCGTCACGGAGTCGGACATGGCCATTGCGCTGGCGCAGGAAGGCGGCCTGGGCATCATTCACAAGAACATGTCCATCAAGGCGCAGGCCGAGCAGGTGCGCCGCGTCAAGCGCAGCGAGTCGGCCCTGATTCAAGACCCCTTCACCCTGCCGCCTACCGCCACCCTGGCCGATGCCCGCCAGCTCATGCGCAAGCACAACATCGGCGGCATTCCGGTGGTGAACGGCGGCCACGTCCTCGAAGGCATCCTCACCAGCCGCGACCTGCGCTTCGAGAAAGACATGAACCAGCCCGTCACGACGGTGATGGTGCCCCTGGCCCGCCTCGTCACGGCTCCCGCCGGCATCACGCAGGCCGCCGCCGAGCAGCTGCTCACCGATAGCAAAGTCGATAAGCTGCCGCTGGTAGATGCCGAAGGCCGCCTCGCCGGCCTGATGACCTACAAGGACATCCGCAAGCGCCGCCGCGCGCCCAACGCCAGCAAAGACCACCTCGGGCGCCTGCGCGTAGGGGCCGCCGTGGGCGTCACCGCCGATTTGCTCCAGCGCGTAGCCGCCCTGGTCGAAGCCGGCGTGGACCTGGTGAGCCTCGACACCGCCCACGGCCACTCCAAAGGCGTGATGGACGCCGTGCGCGCCATCAAGGCGGCCCACCCCGGCCTCGACGTGATGGCCGGCAACGTGGCCACCGAAGCCGGTGCCCGCGCCCTGGCCGAAGCCGGCGCCGATGTGGTGAAGGTGGGCGTTGGCCCCGGCTCCATCTGCACCACGCGCATCATTGCCGGCATCGGCGTGCCGCAGCTCTCGGCCGTGCTGGAAGCCGCAAAAGGCCTGGCTGGCACCGGCGTGACGCTGGTGGCCGATGGGGGCATCAAATTCTCCGGCGATGTGGTGAAAGCCCTGGCCGGGGGTGCCGCCGCCGTCATGGTGGGCTCGCTCCTGGCCGGCACCGAGGAAGCCCCCGGCGACCTCATCATCTACGAAGGCCGCAAGTACAAGTCCTACCGCGGCATGGGCTCCGTCGAGGCCATGGAGGACGGCAGCAAGGACCGGTACTTCCAGGACGCCGAAGACGACGTGAAGAAGCTGGTGCCCGAAGGCATTGTGGGCCGCGTGCCCTTCAAGGGCAACGTGGCGGAAGTTATTTATCAGCTGGCGGGCGGGCTGCGCGCCGGCATGGGCTACGTAGGGGCCGCCAACATTGAGGCGCTGCAGGCTGCGCAGTTTGTCCGCATCACCGGGGCCGGCCTGCGCGAAAGCCACCCGCACGACGTGCAGATTACCCGCGAAGCGCCAAATTATTCGAGCCGCTAGTCTGGCCTTGGCAGGCGCTATTTTTCAGGCAGAAGCGTTGGCGCAGGCTGATGCTTCTGCTTAAAAACGGACAAAAGCCATTATTATTGGGTTTAGGCAAGGGATTGTATCTTGCAACCCAGTTGAGCGTTTGTAAAGACGCAACGGGCTGGTAGACTTGTGTTTTTCCTGGTTTTTGTCTGTGCGTCATCCGCTACTATATCTTGTTTTTCTGCTCGCGCTACTAAGCGGTGGCTTGGTGATGTTCAGCCTCTTAGGCGCTGCTGCGACCGGCCCACACGCCTGGACCGCCTGGCTGCTGCTGGCGGCCGACCTGGGCGTTGTGCTGCTGCTGGCCGCGCTTTTCTTCAGGGCCCCGGCCGGGCGGGCCGATAACTCGGCCTCGCTGCGCCAAAACGAGATTCAGAACCTGCAGCACCTGGTGCAAATCATCCAGCGCGGCCAGACCTCGGCCGATGTTTACCGCATCCTGCTCGAATCGGCGGTGGAAACCGTGCAGGCCGATGCCGCCTGGCTCGACCTCGAACCGGGCCACGCAGCCCCCGACGCCGGAGCCATTACCCAATACCACAACACGTCGGCCGAGTACACCGACGACCTGCGCGCCCGGCTGCAACGCCATAATTTGCCGGAAGGCGAGTTCATTACCAACGACCTCAATATCCGGTCCGGGTTCGAAGGCATCCCCCAGCGCTTTCGCTCGCTCATCCAGCTGCCGTTGCGCGGCCTGCATTTCAACTACGGCACGCTCTACCTGCTCAAGCTGGAGCCTCATAGGTTCAGCCAAGCCGATTTAAGCATTCTTCAAACCTTCACCAGCCAGGCGGTGCTCAGCATCGAAAACCTGGAACTGGTGCGCACCTCGCTCGATACGCAACGCACCCAGGAGGAACTGAAAATTTCCTTTCAGGTGCAGGACAGCCTCATCCCGAAGAACCTGCCAACGGACAACTGGTTCGAAATCAGCTCCCATTCGCTGGCGGCCCGCGAAGTAGGCGGCGACTTCTACGATTTTCTGCACCTGCCGGGCCGGCGGCTGGCCGTCATCATCGGCGATGTGAGCGGCAAGGGCGTAACCGCCGCCTTTCACATGGCCCAGATGAAGGGGATTTTCCACTCCCTGATGCAGGAAAACCCGCTGGCCAAGAATGAGCGCGACAAGTTCCCGGTGCCCAGCAAGTTCATGGCCCAGGCCAACATGGCCCTCGTCCACTGCCTCGAAAAGTCTTCTTTCATCACCTCCTCGCTCTACATCATTGACTACGAGCAGGGCGGCTTTGTGTTTGCTCGCGCCGGGCATTGCCACACGCTGTACTACCACGCCCTGCGCGAAGAGGTTTTCTACTTCGACTCAGCGGGCCTGGGCCTGGGCATTATTCGGAACGAGAGCTACGAGAAACACATCAAAAACCAGTTTTACGACTATAGCCCCGGCGATGTGATGGTGATTTACACCGACGGCATTGTGGAAGCCCGGGGCGGCAACGGCACCGACGAATACGGCGAGGACCGCCTGAAGCTGCGCCTCGAAGAAAGTTATTTCCAGAATGCCGAAGACATCAAAAGATACATCCTCGACGACCTCAACGCGTTTACTTCCGGCTTCCCCATTCACGACGACCAGACCCTGCTCGTCATTAAATTCAAGTCGGCCCAACCCCTGCCCGGGGCCTGACGTATCGCCCTCACTATGAAAGTTACCGCGCAACCCTCCGCTGATACGCTCACCCTCCTGCTCGACGGTGAGCTGGACGCTAGCTCTGCCATTGTTCTTGATACTGAGCTGGCTAAACCCGACATTCTGAATTTCCGCAAAGTCCTGATTGACTGCGCCAAGCTGAGCTACATCTCGTCGGCGGGCCTGGGCGTGTTCATCTCGCACCTGCAGCGCTTTCAGGATGCCAACGTAAAGCTCGTATTCTTCAACATGCAGGAAAAAGTATTCAACGTATTTGAGATTCTGGGGCTGGATGCGCTGATGACCATCGTGCCCAGCGCCACCGAAGCCGAAGCCGCCTAGTGAAGTGTTAAGTTTTGAATGCAGAGGGTTAAGTTGATGAATGGCCTATGCCCTTTTGCTCAATACCAACCACTCAAAACTTAACCCTCAACATTCAAAACTTCTACTTCTAAAGTGAAATCTGTCCTCCGCGTTGCCTGCTCGCGCACCCACCTGCAAGAGGTGCGTGATTTCGTGCGCAACTACCTCAGCAGCCGGCAGCTGTCGGATGTGACGGTGAACCAGGTGGTACTGGCCGTGGACGAAGTGGTGGCCAACTTCATCATTCACGCCAACGGCGAGGACGAAAACCAGTTTCTGGACCTCACGCTTGCCATCGACCAGCACGACCTGAACGTGGAGATTGCCGACAACGGCGACACCATTTTTCTGCCCGGCCCGCACCAGAGCCCCGATCTGCGTGCCTACATTCAGCAAGGCCGCAAGGGTGGAATGGGCATGGCCCTGGTGAACCGCCTGATGGACCGGGTGGAATTCTTCACCCGCGGCAACCACACGGTGTGCCACCTCAGCAAGCACCTGGCCTAACCAACAGCTTTCTTATGACAGCAGGCCGCCCTGCTGAGCCGGCCGAAGCCGCTCAGCAGGGCGGCCTGCTTTTTGCACACGGCCGGTCCGATGCCAATGCTGTTTCCGACCGGAAATTACTTAATTTCGCATCGGTAATTTTATGCCCGCTCCGCTGGCTTCCTGATAAGCCAGCTTTTTTGTCTCCTTTCTTTTAATATGCACAAACGCATTCTGTATGCCAGCGCGGCCGTTGCTACGCTGCTGGCTGGTTGCCAGGCTTCCAAGCCAGCGGCCTCGACCGCTACGGCGGCTACGGCTACCGGTCCTGCCGTCGAAACCCTGGGCACGTACCCGGTGCCAGCCAACGAGTTTGCCTACGTATATCGCAAGAACAACAGCTCGGCTCCCGATTATGGCACGCGCCAGAGCGTGACCGATTACCTGGACCTCTACACCAATTTCCGCCTTAAGGTACTGGAGGCCGAGCAGCGCGGCCTCGACACCACGCAGGCCTTCAAGCGCGAGTTGGACGGCTACCGCCAACAGCTGGCCCAGCCCTACCTCACCGAAAAAAGCGTGACCGACCAGCTGGTGCGCGAAGCCTACGACCGCATGGGCCAGGAGGTAAATGCTTCGCATATCCTCATTCGCGTAGCGCCCGATGCCACGCCGCAGGACACGCTGGCCGCTTACCAGAAGATTGAGAAAATTCGCCAGCAGGCGCAGTCGGGGGCCGATTTTGGCCAGCTGGCCCGCACCGAAAGCGAAGACCCTTCGGCGAAGGAAAACAGCGGCAAGCTGGGCTACTTCACGGCCATGCAGATGGTGTACCCGTTTGAAACGGCGGCCTACAAAACGCCGGTTGGGCAGGTGTCGCAGCCGGTGCGTACGCGCTTCGGCTACCACATCATCAAGGTGAACGACAAGCGCACGGCGCAGGGCGAAATCAAGGTGGCCCACCTCATGATTCGGTCCAATGCCAATGCGCCCAAAGCCGACTCGCTCACTGCCAAAAAGAAAATTGACGAGCTCTACAGCCGCCTGAAAAAGGGCGAGAACTGGGACAAGCTCGTGGCGCAGTTCTCGGAAGATGCCGGCTCAGCCGCCAACGGGGGCGAGCTACCGCCCTTCGGCACGGGCCGCATGATTCCGTCGTTTGAGGAAGTGGCGTTTAAGCTGCAAAAGCCCGGCGACATCTCGGCTCCGGTGCAAACGCCCTACGGCTGGCACGTCATCAAGCTGATTGAGAAGCAGCCGCTGACCAAGTTTACCGACCTGGAATCGGGCCTGAGAAGCAAGGTGGCCAAGGACTCGCGCTCGGAACTCAACAAAGCCGCCTTCCTGAAGCGGATTCGGCAGGAAGACCAGTTTTCGGAACTGGCTGTTGCCAAGGCCTACGCCTTCAGCAAAGCCGATACGGCGCTGGTGGCTGGCCGCTACAAGTATGTGGCTCCTACCACGATGGCCAAGGCTGCCAAAGGCACTGCCAACGACAATTCCACCCTGTTCACTATCAAGGGCAAGCCATATCTGGTGAAGGACTTCCTGGCTTACGTGCAGCAAAACCAGCGGCCCCGCACGGGTGCGCAGCCGGCTTTTGCCATGCAGCAGCTCTACGACCAGTACGTGGAGCAGTCGCTCACCGACTTTGAGAAAAACAGCCTCGACACCAAGTATGAGGACTACCGCATGCTGGTGAAGGAATACCGCGACGGCATCCTGCTCTTCCAGCTCATGGATGAGAAAGTGTGGAGCAAGGCCATTGAGGACACCGTGGGCCTGAAAAAATACTTCTCCGAGAATCAGGCCAAGTACCAGTGGGACCAGCGCGTGCAGGGCACGGTCATCAGCGCGGCCACGCCGGTACTGCTGGCCCGCGTGCAGAAAGAGCTGAAAGGCGGCCGGTTTGCCCTTACCAAAAATGTACCCAAGCAAATCGTGTTTGCAGGGGGCGCTTCGCTGCCGAAAGTGGGCACGATGGCCATCGATGACATTGCCAAGCGCATGGCGCAGGACCCCACGATGGCCGTGACCCTGACGGGCCGCGTGAAGAAGGGCGAAAAAGCCTCGCTGGCCAGCGCCCGCGCCGATACGGCCGCCATCAACCTGAAGCGCCGCGGCATTGAGGCCAGCCGTATTCGCAAGGTGGTGCAGAAAGCTCCGGCTGCCGAAGCGACTGTGCTGGTGGCCCTGACCAGCGGCAGCCCCGCCGCCATTGAGGCCGACCTGAACGAGCAAAATCCGCTGTCGGTGCAAATCAGCCAGCGCATCTTCCAGAAAGGCGACAACAAGGTGATGGACGACCTGATGAGCAAGGGCCCCGGTACCTACACCGTGCAGAAAGACGGCCGCTACTACGCTGCTACCATCGACAAAATTCTGCCGGCTGGGCCCAAAACCCTGGCCGAAGCCCGTGGCCAGGCTACCTCCGACTATCAGACCTACCTCGAAAAGGAGTGGATTGCCCAGATGCGCGCCGCCAAGCCCGTGAAGGTGAACGAGGCCGAAGTGAGCAAGCTGGTTACGAAGTAGCCAATGGGTGAATGAGCGAATGGCTGAATGGGTGAATGGCTCCTGAACATTCACCCATTCAGCCATTCGCTCATTCACCTGTTTACGAAACCCTGCAACCATCCGGCAGGCGCGCGGCTCCTTGTTTTTGTCTGCCGACGGATTTATCATGAAATTTGTGCGCCCGTTTGCGTGTTAGCTGCTCACGGCTATGGCGCTGGCACCTTGCCAACGGGCGTTAATTACTCTTCTATGCTTGTTAAAGTGAATCGCGCAGTGGCATCGGCCCTGCTTACGGTGGCGTTATTGCTGGGCCTCGCGCCCGCTTCCCAGGCGCAGCTGGGCATCAGCCGGCCCAAGGGCCAGCAGCTGCTCGACGGCATTATTGTGAAAGTGGATAACCAGATTGTGCTCCGCTCCGAAGTCGAGCTCATCTACGCACAGGAAGTGGCCCGCGCCGAAGGCAAGCCCCTGCCGCCGGATTTGAAATGCAAAATCCTGCAAAGCCTGGTGCTGAACAAGCTGATGCTGGCCCGCGCCGAGGTGGATTCCGTGACCGTGACCGACCAGCAGGTGAACAATGAAGTGGACCGCCGCATGGCCTACTTCGTGCAGCAGATTGGCTCCGAAAAACGCCTCGAAGAGCAGTACAACAAGCCCATCAAGGCGCTGAAAGACGACCTGCGGCCCCAGATTAAGGACCAGCTCACGCAGCAGAAAATGCAGGAAACCATCACGGGCAAAGTGGCCGTGACCCCGCGCGAGGTGTCGCAGTACTTCACCAAAGTGCCCAAAGACAGCCTGCCTTACTTCAGCACGGAGGTGGAGGTGGGCCAGATTGTGATTCCGGCCCAGGTGAACGAGAAGGCCAAGCAGGCCGCTATTGCCAAGCTGAACGACATTCGGGCGCAGGTGCTGGCCGGGGCCGACTTTGCCACGCTGGCCAAGCAATATTCCGAAGACCCGGGCTCGGCCAAGGAGGGCGGCTACCTGGGCTTCTTCAAGCCCGGCGAGCTGGTGCCCGAATACGAAGCGGCATCGAAAAAGCTGGAGCCGGGGCAGATGTCGCCGGTGGTGCAGTCGCAGTTTGGGTTTCACCTCATCCAGTTCATTGAGCGCAAGGGCACGTCTTATTCTACGCGCCATATTCTACTGAAGCCCGAAACCGGCACGGCCGACGCGGGCGCTTCGGCAGCCATGCTCACCAAGCTGCGCCGCCAGATTCTGAGCGACAGCATCAGCTTTGCCAAAGCGGCCAAGGACAACTCGTCGGACAAGAACAGCAGCGGCAACGGCGGCCTGATTCAGAACCGGCAGGATGGCAGCACGCGCCTGCCGCTCGACAAGCTCGACCCCGCCATCTTCTTCACCATCGACACCATGAAGGTGGGCCACATCACCCCGCCCCTGCCCTACCGCACCGACGACGGCAAGGACGCCATGCGGATTCTCTACCTGAAGTCGAACACCCCGCCCCACCAGGCCAACCTGCAGGACGACTACCAGAAAATTGCCGCCGCCGCCCTCAACGAGAAGAAAAACAAAGCCCTCGACGAGTGGTTCCTCAAAAACCGGGGCACGGTGTACCTGGAAATTGCGCCGGAGTACGCGCAGTGCAAGGTGCTGGACGTGGCGGAGAAGTAACTTAATTCCACATCTGTCATCCTGAGCGCAGCGAAGGACCTTCTCACGGAAGCGCGATGTGCAGTAACTACTGCCGCAAGCGTGACAAGGTCCTTCGCTGCGCTCAGGATGACAGCTTTTTTAGCTTAGCTCATTTCTATCAATGGCTCAATTCCAAAACGACAAAGAAGCCGCTGATGCCCTGGCCGCCTCCTTCCAGAAGCTGCGCCAGGAAATCGGCAAGGTCATCGTGGGGCAGGATGAAGTGGTGCGGCTGGTGCTCACGGCCGTGTTTTCGCAGGGCCACAGCCTGCTGGTGGGCGTGCCCGGCCTGGCCAAAACCCTGCTGATTCAGACCATTGCCGACTCGCTGGACCTGTCGTTCAACCGCATCCAGTTCACGCCCGATTTGATGCCCAGCGACATCGTGGGCTCGGAGACGATGAACCAGCAGCGGGATTTTCACTTCGTGAAAGGCCCCATTTTCGCCAACATCATTCTGGCCGACGAAATCAACCGGACCCCGCCCAAAACCCAGGCCGCTCTGCTCGAAAGCATGCAGGAGTATGCCGTGACCGTGGCCGGCCAGCGCTATCCGCTCAGCCGCCCGTTCTTTGTGCTGGCCACGCAAAACCCCATCGAGCAGGAAGGCACCTACCCCCTGCCCGAAGCGCAGCTCGACCGGTTCATGTTCAACATCGAGCTGGGCTACCCCAGCTACGCCGAGGAGCTGAACATCGTGAAGAATACGACTTCCAACATCAGGCACACGGTGAATAAAGTGCTCCACGCGGCCGATATTCAGGCCTTTCAGGAGCTGGTGCGCCGCGTGCCGGTGGCCGACAACGTGGTGGAATACGCCGTGGGCCTCGTGCACAAAACCCGCCCCAACACCGAGCGCGCCCACGCCCGCACCAACCAGCTGCTGGAATGGGGCGCCGGCCCCCGCGCCTCGCAGCACCTCATTGTGGGGGCCAAGTGCAACGCCCTGCTCAACGGAAAATATTCGCCCGACATTGAGGACGTACGCGCCGTGGCCGTGCCGATATTGCGCCACCGTCTCGTGCGCAACTTCAAAGCCGAAGCCGAAGGCATCGGCGTGGAGCAGATTGTGAAAGAACTTCTTTAGAAATGTTGAGTTTTGAATATTGAGGGTTGAATGCACCAAAACGCACCTCCCCAAACTCAAAACTCAACCCTCAACATTCAACACTTTAAAAGTGGAAGCCCAAGCCTACTATCAGCAATTTGAGCGCAATGTGCGCATCATCCTCGACGCCCTGGCCGCCGGCCTCGACCTGCGCACCACGGCCCTCGAAACCAGCCTGCCCATCGAAGTGTACGTGCTGTGCGAGGTGCTGAACCAGGGTGCCGGCGAGCATTTCACGCTCTCGGCCAGCGGCGTGGCCCGGCTGGCCGAATTTCAGCAGCAGTTCATGAAGCACGAGGGCCAGACGCTGGCCGCCATGCAGCACGTGCTGGCCGACAAGCGCAGCACCATGCGTACGCCCGAGGGCCGCGTGCTGACCAAGGAGATGCTCATCCGCCGCCTCGAATTCTTCAACGAAGCCGCCCGTCAGGTGAACGTGATGCGGACCCAGCAGGCGCTCGGCAGCCCCAGCCAGTACGTGGGCGTAAACAAGTAGCCGACCAGGCCATTCTGCGAAAGGCCGCTTCTGGGCTCAGAGGCGGCCTTTTTTATTTTTTTCCGCATTGAGCGGCTCTGTTTCGGGGCTTTCGCCGTATTTCGCTGCCATGCTGTCCCGCGCTCCGCTCCTCACTGCCCGCCTCTGCCTGCGCCCCTACGAGGCGGCCGATGCCGACGCCTTCTTCGCCCTGCTCCACGCCGACCGGCCCCGGTTTCAGCCCTCCTTTCCCGACCGGCTGCAGGCGGTGCGCTCCGTGGCCGACGCGCAGGTGGCCCTGCGCGCCTTCGCCGACGACTGGCGCACGGGCCGCTTCTACGTATTCGGCATCTGGCACCGCGCCACGGAGGCGTACATCGGCGATATCTGCATCATGCCCCAGCAAAAGGGCCAGGCCGAAATCGGCTACTACCTGGCTGCGGCGGCCGAGGGCCAGGGCTTCGCCCGTGAGGCACTGGCGGCCATCATCGACTTTGGTTTCGGGCCGCTGGGCAGCCAGCGCCTGCTGGTGCGCTGCTTCCTGAGCAACGAGCGGGGCCAGGCCGTGGCCCGCGCCGTGGGCTTTGTGCCCGAGCCCCCGCCCAAGCGCCCGCTCTGGTTCCGCAACGCCGATGCCATGAGCCGCATCTGCCGCCTGTGGCTGGAGCGTGTGTAGCACATGCGTATGCCACGTCTTATTGCCCGACTCGAAGGTGCCGCCTCACGTTGGCCAGCCACCATTCCTGCCGGAAATTTAAATATACTCCGAAGGAAAAATCTAGCAGCCGCGCGTTGAAATCGTAGAGCGGCTCGACGCGTACGGTGAGAGCGGCGGCATCCGAGATACGGAAGTCGCGCATGAGCCGCACCAGCAAAATCTGCCGGTTACGGTCGATAAAATCCGGGTTCGACACCGTGCGCGAGATACTCTGATACAGGTCACCCCCCAGCGGCGACACGAAACGCGAGCCCTGCCAGTAGCTCAGCATCACGTCGGCGTAGTGGGTTTCGAGCGTGCCGTTCAGGTACAGGCCCCGGCCGTAGCTGAACGGCAGTTGGCCGTTGGTAATGGAGTTGTCCTGGAAGCCGAGCACGTAGCCGTTGAAGCGAAAAGTCTGCACTTTGGCCCCCGTGACGGTGCGCCGGGCCTCAATCCCGATGGCTTCATTGAAGAGCGTCTGCAACGGCTTATTCAGCGTATCAATCTGCCCGCCGTGGTGCGTGGCCGTGAACTGGAACGGCACGGAAACCTGCCAGGGGCTGGTGGCCTGGCTCAGAGTGTAGCGACTGACGAGGCCACCGGCTATTTCCTCCTGATAGTCGCTGTAGCGGTACTGCTGGCGCTGCCAGTCCACCCACACTTCCAGGGCCAATTTATTAGTAACGTAGCGGTATTGCAGGCCTTCCTCCAGCGGATTGAGCATAACCCGCTCAAAATTGAACAGCGGCTCGATGTAGCCATGATTGAGCTGCGCCTTGATATTACCCAGAATAAACTGGTGGTACGCCTCATCTTTCCCCACCGTCCAGGTAGCCCGAAAAGTTGGGCGCACTTGCTTCAATTGCGGATTGCCAAAGTCCTTCCACAGAAAAACGCCGCCTTCCAGCCGAAAGCCCTGGGCCGGATAGTAAACCAGTTGCGGATTGAACTGCGTACCAAAAAGCGTGTACCCATCGACAATTTTATTGAAATACTCGTTGTCTTTGAAGAAAGTGAATGAGCTGGCTGAAAACCGGATATCGCCTGGATTATAGGAAAACAACTGCGAACGATGAAACGACACATCGGCCGCCAGCTGCGGAGGCTGCCAGGCGTGAGACGTGTCAGCAGGGGCATTTTGGGCATCTCGCTCCAACTGTCTGCGCCCTGGCTCGGGGCTGGTAAACGCCGAATTATCCAGCTGCGCCCGGGCATCTTCCACTCTAATTAGCACAGCCACAAGGCCAACTAAAATTTTTAGATAATTCCTCATATATTTCCGCTTTCTACGGCACGTTTCCGGTAGGCAGTGTGTTAGAAAAAGCCGCCGCAAAACGGCCCGATTAGGTCTTTTAACAAGAATAGATTTATTCGATTGCGACCCGGCCAAAACCGTTAACTTTACCAAACCTAACCCGTTTTTCTTAAACACCCCCACATGGCACTAGCTACCAAAGCGGCTCCGAAAGCCGAAAAAGCAGAGAAGGGCGAAGTGAACACCGCCGCCGAAAAAATGAAAGCCCTCCAGCTCACGCTGGACAAGCTGGATAAAGCCTATGGCAAAGGCACGGTGATGAAGCTCTCCGACAACAAGGTGGGCGACATTCCGAGCATCAGCACGGGTTCGCTTTCGCTGGATATTGCCCTCGGCATTGGCGGTGTGCCCCGCGGCCGCGTGATTGAAATCTACGGTCCGGAATCGTCGGGTAAGACCACCCTCACGATGCACATGATTGCCGAGGCGCAGAAGAAGGGCGGCATGGCCGCGTTCATCGACGCCGAGCACGCCTTCGACAAATCGTACGCCGAGAAGCTGGGCATCGACACCAGCAACCTGCTCATCGCCCAGCCCGACAACGGCGAGCAAGCCCTCGAAATCGCCGACCAGCTGATTTCCTCGGGTGCCATCGACATCATCGTGATTGACTCCGTGGCCGCCCTCGTGCCGAAAGGCGAACTCGAAGGAGACATGGGCGACTCGAAAGTGGGCCTGCACGCCCGCCTCATGAGCCAGGCCCTGCGCAAGCTCACCGGCACCATCAACAAAACCGGCTGCTGCTGCATTTTCATCAACCAGCTGCGCGAGAAAATCGGCGTGATGTTCGGTTCGCCCGAAACCACTACCGGCGGTAATGCCCTGAAATTCTACGCCTCGGTGCGCCTCGACATCCGTCGTATTGGCCAAATCAAAGAGGACAAGGACAACGTGACCGGCAACCGCACCAAGGTGAAGGTGGTGAAGAACAAAGTGGCGCCGCCCTTCAAGGTGGTCGAGTTCGACATCATCTACGGCCAGGGCATCAGCAAAGTCGGTGAGATTGTGGACCTGGGCGTCGACATGGGCATCATCGGCAAATCGGGCTCGTGGTTCAACTACGGCGACACCAAAATCGGCCAGGGCCGCGAGGCCGTGAAGACGCTGCTGCTCGACAACCCCGAGTTGGCCGGCGAAATCGAGGGCAAAATCCGCGACATGGCCAAGGGCGATGAGGACGTGATTCCCGTGGACATGACCATCGCCGACGACGGCGAAGACACGCTGTAAGGCAAGCTAAGAGTGAAAGGGTAGAAGTGACGAGTTGGCAAAGTGTCAACTTTTCACGCTCGACCCCTAACTCTTCACTGATGTACAAAGCCCGTTGTCCCTGGCAACGGGCTTTTTCTATGTCCGTATCTTTGATAGCCTTATTGGACTGGCATTACGTTTGTCAAGGCTGGTCCGCGTTACTTTCTGTTATAATTTATGAATCGCCGCTGGCTCATCCTTACCCCTGCTATTTTATTTCTGCTGGCATCGGCGCAGCTGACGCTGGGCCCCGGCGATGCCGTACGCAGCATTCCACAGTCCAGCTTCGGGCGGGGCGAAACCATTAAATACACCGTGCACTACGGCCTCATCAACGGCGGCGAGGCCACCGTGGAAACCAGCGGCAGCCTGGAGCGCGTGAATGACCGGCCCTGCTACAAGGCCACCGTGAGCGGCAAAACCACCGGCTCGTTCGACTTTTTCCTGCGCATCCGCGACCAGTGGCGGGCCTACATCGACACCACCAGCATTCTGCCTATTCGGGCGCAGCGCGAGATTGCCGAGAAAAACTACCGCAAAAAGGAAACCGTCGAGTTTGACCACCTGCGCGACCTGGCCGAGGTGACCGACCACACCCACAACAACGCCCGCTCCACCGTGAAGGTGGCCAACAACTCGCTGGAGCTGGTGAGCGGCTTCTACTACCTGCGCACCCTCAATTTCGAGCGCATGAAGGTGGGCGACGTGGTGCGCGTGCCGGGGTATTTCGACGGCGACAATTTCATGCTGGAAGTCGTCTTCAAAGGGCGCGAGGTGGTAGAAACCAAGGCCGGCGATGTGCGCGCCTTCAAGCTGGTGCCCCGCATGCCGAACAACAAATTATTTCGCGGGGAAAACGCTATTTCAGTGTATTTTTCCGACGACCGAAACAAGATTCCGGTGCTTTTCCAGGCCGAGATGTTTGTGGGAACCGTGAAAGTGGACATGGTGGGCTATAAAGGCCTGAAATGGAAGCTGAACATGGCCAACTAGCATCCCGGCAATCCTTACTGGGCGCCGGCATGGCTATTTCAATCCAACGCTTCATACTCGATTTCTCAGTAGCCTCCGTAGCGGCGGCTTGCCTCGTCGGGGTGGTGCGCTACCGGCGGCTCGACCTGGCGCGGCGCTACCTGGTGTGGCTGTCGCTGCTGGCCCTTGTGGTTTCTGCAGGGGCAATGTGGCTACAGACTCACAAGCGCCCAAACCTGTTTCTGGCCCCCATCGATACCGCCATCGAGTTCACGCTGCTGGCCCTGATATACCGGCAAGTCCTGCAGCCGCTGAAGGTTGTAAGATACCTGCCAGCTGTCGTCGGGGTATTTCTGGCCGGCACGGCGCTTAGCTACCAGCCGCGCCTCGACACGGTGGAATTCAGTCCTGTGCAGCACTTTATCGAAGGCGTGCTGGTGCTCGCCCTGGTATTTCTGTACTTCCGCCACAAGCTGATGCGCCCCATGTCGATGGCGCCGTTGGAACGCAAACCCATGTTCTGGGTATCGGCCGGCCTGCTGCTCTACTTCTCCGGCAACATTTTTATTTTTCTCAGCAGCAACGCCGTGCTCAATCTATCGCATGAGCTGAGCCGGAACGTGTGGACCATTCATGCCATGCTCTACACCTTCCTGAACGGCTTTTACGTGGTGGCGCTGAGCGTGGACCCACAGCGGGCAGCCAACGTCACACAATCGTAACACAGGGCCCGCCCCGCGAGGCGGTACTTTTGCGGAAACATTGTCTCGCTTCACATTAAGCCCAACGCCCGTGACTGCTGCTAAATCGCCCGTGTACAAGATTCTCGTGGTTGACGACGACCCGGACATTGTCGAGCTGCTGGAGTTCAATCTGAAGAAGGAGGGCTACCAGACCGCCGCCGCCGCCGATGGCCGCAAGGCCCTGGAGATTGCCGCCGATTTCAACCCCGACATCATCCTGCTCGACGTGATGATGCCCAACCTCGACGGCATTGCCACCTGCCGCCTGCTGCGCGAGCAGCCCAAGTTCAAGGACACCTACATCCTGTTTCTGACGGCCCGCGCCGAGGAATTTTCCGAAGTAGCTGCCTTCGAAGCCGGGGCCGACGACTTCATCGCCAAGCCCATCAAGCCGCGCGCCCTGCTGGGCCGCCTGGCCGCCGTGAAGCGCCGCGACCAGGACCCGCACGCCGCCGTCGATGCCATCGACATCAACGGCCTGCGCATCGACCGCACGGCCTTCGCCGTGTACCAGGACGGCAAAAAAATCACCTTGCCCAAGAAAGAATTCGAGCTGCTGGCTTTCCTGGCCTCCACGCCCCACAAGGTGTTCAACCGCGAAGAGCTGCTCCAGAATATCTGGGGCAACGACGTATTCGTGCTGGCCCGCACCGTGGACGTGCACGTGCGCAAAGTGCGCGAAAAAGTGGGCGACCACCACATCCAGACCATCAAGGGCGTGGGCTACAAGTTCAACGCCGATTAAATTCTTCGTTCCGTCTGTCATCCTGAGCGCCGCGCAGGACCTTACCACGCCCGAATTACTTGGTGCGAGGTAATTAGGTCCTGCGCGGCGCTCAGGATGACTTATTTTTACCCCATAAGCCTTACGTCATGAACCTCTCCTCCCGCACCATCGCCATTCTCATTGCGCTGCTGGTGGCGGGCGTGCTCACCACCTACGCCCGCATTGGCCCCACGCTGGCATTTCGGGAGGCCTTTCTGGCGGCGGGCGTCACGGTGGCGGCCTGCTTTCTGCTGGTGTATCTGTCGTTTGAAGCCCTGATTTTTCGGGAAATCAACGGCATTTACGCGGGCCTGGAGCACATCAAGCGCAAGGAATTCAAGAAGCTGAGCAACAAGTTTTTGTTTCGCCCCGAGCCGGTGAAACGGGTGCGCGATGAAATCCTGCTCATGGCCGAGCGCCGCCAGCAGGAGCTGGACGAGCTGGTGCGCCTGCAGGCCCTGCGCCGCGAGTTTCTGGCCGATGTATCGCACGAGCTGAAGACGCCGCTTTTTGCCGCTCAGGGCTTCGTGCACACCATTCTCGACGATGAGGACGACGACATTGACCTCGCCACCCGCCGCAAGTTTCTGCGCAAAGCTGCCGCCAGCCTCGACACCCTCGATGCCCTGGTGCAGGACCTCGTCACCATTGCCCAGCTCGAAAAGGGCGTGATGCGGATGCGCCGCCAGCGCTTCGATTTGGTAGCGCTGGTGCTCGACATTTTCGAGCTGCTTGAGCAGCAGGCTGCCCGGCGCGGCACCACCGTCGAGCTGTTTCCGCCGACGCTGCCCGAAACCGGCCTGATGGTGGTGGCCGACCGCAACCGCATCCGCCAGGTGCTGGTGAACCTGATTGACAACGCCATCAAGTATGGCCGCGACCACGGCCGGGTGGTGGTGTCGCTGGTAGAGGGCAGCCGCTCGGTGCGCATTGCCGTGCGCGACGACGGGGCCGGCATCGCCGCCGAGCACCAGGCCCGCATCTTCGAGCGGTTTTATCGGATTGACAAAAGCCGCTCCCGCGAGTCGGGCGGCTCGGGACTGGGCCTGGCCATCAGCAAGCACATTGTGGAGGCTCACAAGTCCACCATCAAGGTAAAAAGCGCGGTGGGCGAAGGCACTACCCTCGAATTCAAGCTGAATAAGCCCAAAGGGGCGTTGGGCGGAAAATAACCGGCCGCTGTGCCATGTGCAGCAAAGCAGACCGGCCCGTTAGCCGGGCGCCCAAGTCCCCGCTATCTACCTTTGCAGCTTCCTATGAAGCTTCCCAATTTTTCCGACCTCGTTATTTTCGAAAACGACGACTACCTCGTCGTCAACAAGCCGCCGTTTCTGGCTACGCTCGATGAGCGGGTGGGCGGCGCGCCCAATATGCTGCGCCTGGCCCGCCAGCACCACGACGATATTCAGGCCGCCCACCGCCTCGACCGCGAAACCAGCGGCGCGCTGGCCTTTGCCAAAAACCCGGCCGCCTACCGCCACCTCGCCATGCAGTTCGAAAACCGCGAGGTAAAAAAGCAGTACCACGCCGTGGTGTGGGGCACTCCGCAGCTCACCGATGAAGTGGTGGAGCGCAGCATCGAAACCACCAGCCGGGGCAAAGCCCGCCTCGCCTACAAGGGCAAGCCCGCCGAAACCCACTTCACCACCCTCGAAACCTTTGCCCGTCACGCCCTCATGCTGTGCGAGCCCGTGACCGGGCGCATGCACCAGATTCGCTTGCACCTCATGTACTTGCAGGCCCCCATTGTGGGCGACAAAGACTACGGCGGGGAGGATTTCTACCTGTCCTCGCTCAAGAAGAAATTCAACATGAAGGAGGGCGAGGAAGAGCAGCCCTTCATCAAGCGCTTTGCGCTGCACGCGCTGCGCCTCCAGTTCACGGGGCTGAATGGAGAAGAAATTTCAGTAGAGGCGCCGTACCCGAAAGACTTTCGGGTGCTGGTTGATGTGCTGAGCCAGAACCGCTAAGCGCAGCGCTAGCGCACCCGCTCAAACACCACCGCCCGCGTGCTGTCGCCCTCCGGATGGTAGGGGTCGCGGGGCAGGGCTTCCTGCCAGCGCTGCCGAAACCGGGCATCGGCGCGCAGCTCGGCCAACGGCACCCGGGCCTCGGTACGGGCAAACCAGTCGTCCCAAACCAGCAGCGTGCCCACCGGAATCAGCTCCAGGCGCGGCCCCGTCATCAGGACAAAAATGGGATGCACCCGGGGGTTGAAGGGGTCGTTGTGGGCGGCCAAGGCCACGTAGGGGAACTCGTAGGCCAGCGGCGGCGGGGCCGCGCCATAAGTTTTTTGTATCCAGGCGGCGGCATGGTCCACCACGCGCTGGTCGGCGGGCTGCACGAAGTCGCGCTGCCAGCGCAACGCACTGCGGGCCCCCGTGAACACAAATGCCACCGCCGCCACCGCGCCCCCCAGCCGAATGCGCCGCCGGGCTTTGGGCGTGCGGCCCAGCGCGGCAGCCCAAGCCAGGCCATTGAGGGCCACCACGGCCAGCAGCGGCACCATGCCATCGAGCACCCGCGTGAGGCCGAAGGAATGAAACAAGCCTTTGGCCCAGAAGATGGTATGCGCCAGCACAAACACCGTGACGCTGCCATACACCAGCAGTAGCTCGGCGCCGAACCACGCCTCCTGCCGCCGCTCGGCGGCCAGGCCATTCAGCACCATACGGGTGCCGCCCAGCACTATCAGCACCACCAATACCCAGCCCACCACGCCCGGCATGGCCCGCAGAAAGTGATTCCATTCGCCGTGGCCGTAGGCTGGCACCGTGGCGTAAGGATTGCGGCCGAACACCCAGCCCAGCTCACCCAGCACTAGCCCACCCACCAGGCTATACGCCACAAAACCCAGCGCCAGCAGCGGCAAAAACCGCCATTGCCGCTGCCAGGCCAGATACACCACCCACACCCCCAGGAGGATAAATCCTTCGGAGCGCACAAACGGCAGCCACGAAACCAACGCCGCCGACCAGCCGGGCCGCCCGGCAAACACCAGCGCCACCGCGCCCACCAGCACCAGTCCAAACAAGGGCTCGGTAAGGCCCGAAAACTGAATCAGGAAATAGTCGGGAGCGGCGTAAGCAAACAGGATGGCCAGCTCCGGGGCCGGCAGGCGCAAGGCTCGCGCCACCACGTAGGCGCACCACGCCGACGCAGCAGCCACTGCGCACTGAAACAGCTTCATACCCATGAAACCGGCCTGCGCCGGCCCGGCCGATAGCAGCGTAAACACGGGCTTGGCCCAGGAATCCAGAAAATTCAGCGGATACTGAAAGGCATAGCGGGCGTAGAGGAAGTGCTTGATGCTGTCGCCCGAGTCATAGGTCCCCTTCGTGACGAAGGCCATGATGACGGACAGCGTCAGCAAACCGGCCAGCAGGAGCCGGGCGCGGCGGTCAGCAGCGGCAGTATCTAAAAATCCGGCGGGGACACTCATGAGCAGCAATAAGCTTCAAAAGTACGCTGACAGCTGCGTGAACGCGCCCCCGCCCCCTGGCAGGAATTGCCCGCCAACGAGCGGGCTTAGAAAAACTACTGGGCCATGCTTTGCTATTTCGCGACAAATCAGTACCTTTGTGTCCGTTTTTCCCGAAGCCTTCCGGGCTCCGAACTCATATTCAATAGTTTAGCATACCTTTTTTTCGACTCATGGACCACCTGAGCTTCAAGACGACCCACGTCAATAAGGCCAACGCCCAGAAGAGCTGGGTTATCGTAGACGCCAGCGTGGCCCCGCTGGGCCGCGTTGCCAGCCAAATTGCCAACATCCTGCGTGGCAAGCACAAGCCTTCGTTCACCCCCAACTCCGACTGCGGCGACAACGTTATCGTGCTCAACGCTGACAAGCTGCGCGTGACCGGCAAAAAACTGACCGAGAAGGTTTACATCACCCACTCGGGCTACCCCGGCGGCCAGAAGCGCCGCACCGTGCGCGAGCAGATGAACCGCGACTCGCGCCGCGTGATTGAGCACGCTGTGAAAGGCATGCTGCAAGACAACCGCCTCGGCGCCGCTCAGTACCGCAACCTGTACGTGTACGCCGGCACCGAGCATCCCCACGAGGCCCAGCAGCCCGTGGCCATCGAACTGAAAAACCTGTAATTCTTTTGAATGTGCTAAATGTGGCCTGATGTGAAAATATGGAGAATTTCTCCGCCTTTTCATATCCTCACATTTTCCACATTCAGCACATTTTCACATTTTTTTAACCTAATGGCAATTACCAACACCTCTGGTAGAAGAAAAACCTCGGTGGCCCGCATCTACATGCAGGCCGGGCAAGGGAATATCACTATCAATGACCGGGACATGAAATCGTACTTCAGCAACGAATTGCTGGAGAACGTAGTGAATCAGCCCCTGGCAATTCTTGAGCAAGTCGGCCAGTACGACATCAAGGTGAACGTGAAAGGCGGCGGCATTTCGGCTCAGGCCGAGGCTATCCGTCTGGCTATCACTAAGGCTCTGGTTAGCGACAACGAAGAAGTTCGTCCTGCTTTGAAAAAGGAAGGCTTCATGACCCGCGACCCGCGCATGGTGGAACGCAAGAAATTCGGCAAGCGCAAGGCTCGTCGTTCGTTCCAGTTCTCGAAACGCTAATCCAGGAGGAAATACATCATGGCTCAGACGACTTATAAGGACCTGCTCGACGCAGGTGCCCACTTTGGTCACCTCACCCGCAAGTGGGACCCCAAAATGGCGCCGTACATCTTCATGGAGAAGAACGGCATCCACATCATTGACCTCAACAAAACGCTGGTTTCGCTTGACTACGCAGCCCAGGCTATTCGCAACATTGCGAAGAGCGGCCGCAAAATCATGTTCGTAGCCACGAAAAAGCAGGCGCAGGAAATCGTTACGACGGAAGCCGAGCGCTTGAAAATGCCTTTCGTAACTGACCGGTGGTTGGGTGGCATGCTCACCAACTTCGCCACGGTTCGCAAGAGCCTGAAGAAGATGGCCACCATCGACAAGATGGTGAAAGAAAACACCGCCTACGCCGCACTGGCCAAGCGCGAGAAGCTGATGATGTCGCGTGAGCGGGAGAAGCTCGGCCGTGTGCTGGGTGGTATCGCCGACCTCGGCCGTCTGCCCGCCGCCCTGTTCGTCGTGGACGTGAAGCGCGAGCACATTGCCGTGAAAGAGGCAGCTAAACTGGGCATTCCGGTTTTCGCCATCTGCGACACGAACTCGAACCCCGAGCTGGTGCAGTTCCCGATTCCTGCCAACGACGATGCTTCGAAATCCATCCAACTGATTGTTGGCGTGATTGGCAAAGCCATCGAAGAAGGCCTGTCGGAGCGCAAAGTTGACAAAGAAGATGCCGACCGCAAGGAAGCCGACGAAGCCGCCATTGCTGAGAAAACGGCTGCTGACGAAGAATAGTCTCTTCTTAGCTCTTTGAAAGAAGGGAACCTTCGAGTAGTCTAGGCTCCGGAGGTTCCCTTTTTCTTTTCGTAGCGCGGACTTTTAGTCCGCGCCCCCATTGTAAAAACAACCATTCACTTAATTCGCGGACTAAAAGTCCGCGCTACTTCCAATGGCCGCTATTACCGCCGCAGACGTAAACAAGCTCCGCACCATGACCGGTGCCGGCATGATGGATTGCAAAAAAGCCCTGACCGAAGCCGATGGCGACTTCGAAGCTGCGCGCGACATTCTGCGCAAGGCGGGTCAGAAAATCGCTGACAAGCGCGCCGAGAACACCACGTCGGAAGGCTTTGTGGCTGTGAGCGTGAGCGAGGACGGCACCAACGGCAAGCTGGTGGCCCTGGCCTGCGAAACGGAGTCGGTAGCCAAAGTGGCTAACTTCCGTGAGCTGGTGCAGCGCATTCTGGACGCCGCCGTGCGTACCAACGCCGCTACCAAAGAAGACCTGCTGGCCGTGAAAGAGGACGATGGCCTGACCATTCAGGAGCACATCACCGACCTGACCGGCAAAATCGGCGAGAAGCTGGACCTGACCTACGTGACCCTGACCGGTGAGAAAGTGGCTTCGTACATCCACTCCGACAGCAAGAAAGGCGTGCTCGTGGCGCTGAAAAACGTGGGCTCGGCCGACGCTGCTGCCGTGGGCCGCGACGTAGCCATGCAAATCGTGGCCATGAAGCCTGTAGCCGTTGACAAAGACGGCGTGGACTCGGCTACGGTGGAGCGCGAAATCGAAATCGGCAAAGAGCAGGCGCGTGCCGAAGGCAAGCCCGAAGCCATGCTGGAGAAAATTGCCCAGGGCAAGCTGAACAAGTTCTACAAAGAGCAGACCCTGCTGAACCAGGAGTTCGTGAAAGACGGCTCGATGACCATCGCCCAGCTGCTCGACAGCAAGTCGAAAGGCATGACCGTGACGGACTTCAAGCGCGTAGCTATCGGCGCTTAATTGCGGCTGACTGCTACCTTAAAAGCCCCGCTGGCAGTGTGCCGGCGGGGCTTTTTTATTGACAATGCCGGTGGCTGAATCGGCTTGACGACCGGTAATTATTGCCGCTATCAGCAAAAAGCCCGCCCATGGTCGATATTGTTCGCCTTTCGGGCGGGAAAATGGCTGCCGGCATTTAGCTGGCTGGTAATTTGCCTAAGCTGGTCGCCAAAGGCCGAACGATGAAAGAAATTCGGCCCGTAATGGCAATCAGGGCCCTTGTCAGGGCTTTACCTCCTACTCCTTCTTTGGAATAAATGAAAGCGTTTTCAAATCGAATAGCCGGGGCGCTGGTGTTGCTGGCGGCAACCGGCAGCCTTGCGTTTCTGCCTCATAAGGCGAACAAGGTTTATGTTTCTGACTATGAGAATGTGCTGGGCACATCCATGGAAATTAAAACGACGGCCGATGCCGAGCAGCACGCCGCGACGGCTGAGCATGCCGCCCTGCGGGAGGTGGACCGCTTGAATAAAATTCTCAGCGGCTACGATGCCGGCAGTGAGTTCAGCCGCTGGATGAAGGCGGGGAAAGCGCCGGTGGCCGTTTCGGCGGAGCTGTATGAAGTGCTGGCGTTGTTTGAGCAGTGGCGGGTGCAGAGCGGCGGCGCGCTGGATGCCTCGGCCGAAACGGTGAGCAAGCTGTGGCGCGAGGCCGCCAGGCAGAACCGGCAGCCGACGGAAGCGGAAATTGCCACGGCCGTGGCGGCCGTGCACCAGCAGCATTACGTGCTGAATGCGCAAAACCACACGGCCCGGCATACGAGCGACGCGCCGCTGATGCTCAACTCCTTCGCCAAAAGCTACATCATGAACAAGGCGGCGGCGGCGGCCCTGGCCACGCCCGGCGTGGATGGCGTGGTGCTGAATATTGGCGGCGACATTCTGGTGCGGGGCGCGCACACGGAGCAAATCAACGTGAGCAACCCGAAGGCTGACGCGGAGAACGATGCGCCGGTGGCGCAGCTTCAGCTTCATGACAAGACCATTGCGACCAGCGGCAACTACCGGCGCGGCGTAAGCATTGGCGGCAAGTGGTACTCGCACATCGTGGACCCGCGCACGGGCCTGCCGGTGAGCGAGGTAATCAGCGCCACGGTGGTGGCCGATAAGGCGACGGATGCCGGCGCGCTGGCCACGGCCCTGAACGTGCTGCCAACTGACGAGGGCAAGGCGCTGGTAGCAGCCGTGCCCGGGGCCGAATACATGCTCATCACCGCCGACGGCAAACGGCTGGAAAGCGCCGGCTGGAAAAAGCTGGAGCTGCCCGCGGCCAAAAGCAGTGCGGAGAAGCCGGCTTCGGCTACGAAAGATAAGCCCTGGGATGCCAAGTACGAAGTGGCCATCAACCTGGAGCTGGCCACGATTGAGGGCATGCGGGTGCACCGGCCTTTTGTAGCGGTGTGGGTGGTGGACGCCCAGAATGCGCCGGTGCGGCAGGTGGCGCTGTGGTACAACAAGCCGCGCTGGCTCAACGACATGCGCTCGTGGTACTCGACGTATTACGAGCAGTTTGCAGCCGGAAACAATAGCATCAGCTCGACTACCAGCGCCACCCGCTCGCCGGGCAAATACACGCTGAAATGGGACGGCAAGGACGACAAAGGAAACCCGGTGAGCCAGGGCACCTACACCGTGTACATTGAGGTGGCCCGCGAGCACGGCACGCACCAGCTGCTGAAGCAGGAAATCAGCACGAAGAAGGCCCAGCGCTTCGACCTGCCTGCCAACACCGAAGTAGCCTCGTCGTCAGTAGATTACCGAAAGAAAACGGATGAAAAGTAGCGACGAGGCGCCCAAGGTCGGGCCCGGCGTGCCCGGCAAAGCAAAACAGGTGTGGCGAAAGCGCACGGCCTCGGCTTCGCGCTGGCTGCACCTGTACCTGTCGATGCTCAGCTTCTTCGTGGTGCTGTTTTTCTCGGTGACGGGCATTACCCTGAACCACGCCGAGTGGTTTGACGGGCAGCAGGTGGAGAAAAAGCTCAGCGGCACGATGCCAGCCGCGTGGGTAAACGTGCCGGACACGGCCAAAATCAATAAGCTGGCCGTCGTGGAATTTCTGCGCAACAAGTACGCCATCAAGGGCGCGGTGAGTGACTTTGTGGCGGAGGACGACCAATGCTCGCTCTCCTTCAAAGGCCCCGGCTACAGCGCCGATGCCTTCATCAAGCGCAAGGACGGCAGCTTCGAGCTGACGGAGGTGCGCCTGGGGCTGGTGGCCGTGCTGAACGACCTGCACAAGGGCCGCGACAGTGGCTCGGGCTGGAGCTGGCTGATTGATGTATCGGCCGGCTTCCTGGTCATCGTGTCATTGAGCGGCCTGGCGATGCTTTTTTTCCTGAAGAACAAGCGGGTAAAAGGGATTCTGGTTGCTGTTGTGGGCGCGGCGCTTTGCTACCTGGTGTATGGGCTATGGGTGCCGTAGCGGATATCCGGCTGCTTGATAATTCCGGCATGCCACGCGTGGCCGAGGCATGACGTTTTTCATCAACAGGCTGTCTGTTATTTCTGCTCCTGCCACGCCTGCACCCGCGCCCTGACGTTCTCGCGGATGTTCATGTAAAACAATGCATAATCGGCAATGTGGCGGGAGTAGCGCAGCTGCTTTTTGCCGGAGGGCGGGAAGTGCGGGAAGCCCTTGAGCCGGGGGGCATTCACCCACAGCTGGCCGTGGTGAATCTGGGCGTCGGTGATGTGCGGATGGACGTGCTTGAAGCGAATGCTGACCCCGCCCCGGTTGAGGCTGGCCGGGGCCAGAGCAGAATCGAGCGTCCAGGTCAGCGGATTGACGACGACGCTGGGCTGAAACAGGGACGATTCATGGCCGGCATCGGAGCTATTGTAGGCAATGAAGCAATCCGTCGCCAGCGAATCGGGGCAGGGCTTGATGGTTTGAAACTCGTTGGGTTTCACCTGGAAGCCGATGAGGTAGGCCGCGACCAGCTGACGGCGCAGCTTCGTGTCTTTATCCAAAAACTCGTGCAGCAGGCGCGTGGCGTGGTCGGTGCCTTGGCTGTGGCCGGCGATGATGAACGGCCGCCCCTGGTTGTAGTGCGCGAGGTAGTATTGGAAAGCCGTCCGAACGTCGGAGTAGGCCAGTTCCAGGGCTTTCTGGCCGTTGGGCTCTTTGTCGAGAAACGAATAAAGCGTGGCTTGGCGGTAGCGCGGCGCGTAGATGCGGGCCGTGGCATTGAACACGCTGGCCTGCTGCTTGATGGTGGTGCGGTCGGTGTACTTGTTCAGCCCCTTTTTGCGCACGTCGCCGTTCCAGTGCCGGGGCGAGTAATAGGTGGTGGGGTGCACGAAGAAGACATCGACGGCGGCTGTAGCCTGGGCATCGCGCAGGCTGGAATGCCGGGGCACGGCATCGGCCGAATCGCGCCGCGTGGGCAGGGCTGCCCAGCTACCGGCCTGCGCATAATCGGGCGCGGGCGGGGGGGTATACTTCTCAAACGCCCGGCCCGGCTTGAGCAGCAGCCTGATGCAGCCATTCAGCGGCAGGAGCAACAGCGCAAGCAACGCGGTGCGGAGGAAGGAAGGGAGCACAAGCATGCTGTAATACCGTGCGTCAGGCTGAGCGCAGCCGGAGCATTGCTGCCGCAATAGTAACTGAATTACTTGCGCGGCCGCGATGCTCCGGCTGCGCTCAGCCTGACGCTCTTTTTTAAGTCAATGTGACTGGCCAGTGCGTCAGCTGCCGGGGCTCGCCGGCGGCGTCGTAAAGCAGCGTGAGGGGCTCGGCAGGCTTGGCCACCACATCGGCCAGGGTAATATTCCAGCGGTGCCACATTTCGGCCAGGGCCTGGGTGTAGGCGCTGTTTTCCCAGGGGTTGAAGATGGAGCCGGCCACGTCGTCCAGCAGCGCATCGAATACCAAGTGGGTATCGCCCGCCCGGGGGTAGCGGGGGTAGATGTCGGGCACGATGTTGAGCAGGTGCGCGGCGTAGTACACGCGGGCCTTGAACTCGGCAATCTGCACGGGATGCAGCGGGCGCTGGGCGTCGGCGTACACTTTGCGCATGGCCTGGCCCACGAGGCCGATATCGACGAGGCACGCTACCAGCACGGCTTTATCGAGCTTGATGCTGAAAACGAGCGTATTCAGGTCGTCGTCGTACTCGAAGGGAATAACGTCTTCGGTGGGGTCGGCTTCGAGCACGAACACGGAGCCGGGCACAAAGTCGGCGTACTCGGTGGGCACGCGCAGGCCCTGCAGCAGCTGGTAGAAGGCTTGGAAGCGGCGCACCAGCGCGGCGTTTTCGGCCAGCGGGTACCTGGGTTTTATCAGCGGCTCCTGCTCGTTCAGCAGCTCGGTGATGAAAATGCCGTAGAACATTTTGCCCATCCACAGAAACAGCGTGTCGTCGCCGAGGGCGCGTAGCGCGGCGGGGCCCTGCAGGCTGGCCGCCTCTACCCTGCTTTCCAGCTCTTCGATGCGCTGGCGGGCGGCGGCAGTGGCGGGAATCTGCAGGTCGGCCATGCGCACGATGCGCTGGTCGAGCAGCTGAATGGGGCGGTCGGCCAGGTGGTAGCGGGCTTGCAGCCACTCGGCAAAGACGGGCACGGTATCGGCAGGGCGCACGGGCTGGCCGCTGAGGAAGCAGGTTTCGGGGCCGAACCGCATGCCGTCGAAGGGGTCGTAGGGCAGCAGGTCGGCGGGGGTAAGCTGGGTCATATAAAAGCAGGTAGCGCGAGCCTTGTGGTTCGCGTCCCCACGCCGGCCGGAATATCCGGGCGGCGTGGGGACGCGAACTACAAAGTTCGCGCTACAATGGTTACGAACCCGGGCGGTTAGCGCGAGAGCGTGTTGCCAGCCTTGATGAGCAGCTTGCTCAGGTTGGTGAGCGGAGCGGCGTAGTCGCCGCCGGCTTCGTCGGCCACCTTGGCGGTTTCGGCCCCGAGGCTGGCCAGGACTTCGGCAATGTCGTGGGCGGGGGTTTTGCTGTCGGCCAGCAGCTCGCTGAGCTGGTTGAGCTCCTGCTTGATTTTGGCCAGGCCCGGGCGGTCCGAAGCCGCCAGCACGGCGGCCCAGCGCTCAACTTCGCTGCGGCCCTGCGGGCCGGAATTGGTGGGCGTGCTGGCCGTGAGGAAGGTGAGGGTGTCGTCGAGCAGCGCGGTATTTTGCTGGTCGCTCACGGCCATGGGCACTTCGGGCGTGGCGGGCGTTTGCGGCGTGGTGGCGGTGGAATCCATGAGAATGCGAAAAAAAGAAAAAGGCGTAAGGGGCTATACTCATGCCGGCCCCGAAAAGTTAGCGGGACGGTTGGCGCAAGGTAGCGGGTTACCTTTTGGCAAGGCGATAATTAAGGTCATCATCTCACCCTCATTTTCACAGTTACCATGAAATTTTCCGTTAAAACCCTGTTTGTAGCTGCCGCCGTTGCCTTCGCCGCCACCGCCTGCGAGCAAACCAAAACCACCGAAACCGTAACCACGCCCGAAGGCACCACCGCCACCGTCACCACGGATTCGACCACCGCCATGTCGGCCGAAGAAGCCGGTGCTAAAATGGACGCCGCCGGCGACAAGATGGAAGGCAAGATGGAAGAAGCCGGTGCCAAGATGGATGCCAAGATGGAAGAAGCCGGCGCTAAGATGGACGCTGCCGGTGCCAAGATGGACGCCAAGATGGAAGCCGCTGGCAACAAGATGGAAGCCATGGGCGAAGCCGCCAAAAAATCGGCCGAGCAAACCAAGGAGAACATGAAAGAAGCCGCCAAGAAGTAATTCACCTACTTCCATTAAGTGGCCCGGCCCGGACGTTGCAGCGTCCGGGCCTTTTTGTTTCTGAGGGGGTGAAGGAGCCTTCGCCTTCGCCCTGCCCTCGGCCTAAGCATTGGCTATTTCCAGCAGCACCTCGTAGTACGAGCGCCCCAGCGTGCGGGCGCGCAGCCACGAATAGAAGCTGATAACCTGCAGGTCTTCCCGCTCTTCGGAGATGAAGTGCGGCAGGTGCGAAACCCGGTTGGCGAAGTCCCGGTTGTGCTCGGCAATGGGGTTTTCCAGGAGCTCGCGCACCATGGCCAGGTAGGTGAGCACGGGCACGTAGGGGCCGCCGGCGGGCACGGCCACCGTGCCCGCCACGGCATCGGCCGGCACGGCGGGAAACTGCTCGCGAATGGTGCGCTCGATGGCTTTGATGCGCGCCAGCGCCAGCTCGGGGTTGTTGAGCTCGGCCTGGATAAGGGCTTCGCCAATGTTGCGGTTCAGCATCCATTCCAGGCCCAGGTGCTGCTCCAGCCAGTGGTCGGTGCGGGCCAGGCTGAGCAGGGCCTGGTTGGCTTTGGCAAATTTGCCTTCGGCGAAATAGTGGAAGGTGAGCTGGAAGCGCAGCGTGAGGTCGTCGGCGGTGCTGAGGGATTTGGCGTCGCGCAGCACCTTTTCGAGCAGCTGAATGCTCTCGGCATTGCGGCGCAGGAAGGCGTAGTTGGCCGCCAGCAGAAACGTGAAGCGCGGACTGTGCTCCCCAGACTGCCGGCCCGGCGCGGCGGCCAGCAGCGCCTGGGCCTTTTCCAGGTACGCCACCGAATCGGCGAAGCGGCGCGAGCGGTAGAGGGCGTGCGCCAGCATGTACAGCAGCTTGAGCTGGTGCCCGCGCTGGGCCGGCGCAAAGCCATGCCGACGCTCCATGAGGTTGTAGCACCGCTCGATGAAGATGGCGAACGACGAAAAATCGCGCCGCACCAGCATGGCATTGCGGGCGATGGACATAAGCCGGCTCAGCAGCGAGGGCGAGCGGGCAAAGGCTTCCTGCAGGTCGTACTCGGCCAGAATGTTCTGCAAAATGCCATCGACCGACACGGCGGCGCGGCCGCGCACGCGGGCTTCGCGCAGGCGCTGGCGCAGCAGGCTGTCGGCAATGTTGGCGCGCTCTTCTTCGTCGGCGGCCTTTTTGTTGGCGCGGTAGCGGGGCAGAATCTCGGCGAGCGGCTCGGCGTGGGGCGAGTCGGCGTGCTGAATCTGAAGGTTGTATACGGCATTCAGCAGCTCGTACTGCTCGCTTTCGCGGCCCAGCTTTTCGGCCTTGCGCAGCGTGTTCCAGGCCAGGCGCGGAATGCCGGCCTCGAACAGGTACTGCGCCAGCGTGAGGTGGCCGCGCACAGTGGCGGCGGCGGTGGTATCGAGCTGGCGCTGGCGCAGGAGCAGGTAATCGGTGAGATGCCGCATGAGGCGCTTGCGCAGCGCGTAGTAGGCCACGGGGTTGGGCTCGTCGGGGTAGAGCTGGGCCACCAGCTGCTCGGGCTTCAGGGCCTTGGCGCGCACCAGCAGCTCGTAGAGGCGCGAGTCGAGGCGGCCGGCCACCTTGCGGCGCTGCCGCTGAATGAAGCGGCCGAAGTCGCGCCGGTCGTCGGGGCTGAGGGTCAGGAGCGTGGTGCGGAGGTCGTCCATAGGTAGAGCTGAATATTACGGGCTGGTTGAAATATCCTTTTATTGCCGGATTACAAATTATGAATCAGCCGATTGCACCACGCAAGTACATTTAAGCAACGTCTGACAAGTCGCAAAATACGGTTGAAACCGGACTATGCAGCTGCGCACCTTTGGGCATCATTCACCCTTCGCCCTTGCCTCATGCTCACACGCTTACTATTGCTGCTCCCCTTCCTGCTGTTGCTGGCCGGCGCGGCCCGCGCCCAGGACCTACTCACCAAGCGCAACGGCGAGGAAATTGCCGTGAAGGTGGTGGAAATAACTCCCGCCGAGGTGCGCTACCGCCGCACCGACAACCCCGACGGCCCGCTCATCAGCGTCTGGAAATCGGAGGTATTCATGGTGCGCTATGCCAACGGCACGAAGGAGGTTTTCGGCAGCGCGGTGGCTTCTCCCGGTGGCCGCTTGGTGCCGCGGGCAGAAGTCAGCGCGCCTTTTCCCGGCGAGGTGCCGACGGTGAGCAACCAGTCGCCCGACGATGCCATCCTCGACGAGCCCATTCACCTCGACGGGCCGCGCGTGGGCTTCACGGTCTTGTCGGGCGGGGTGCTGGACAAAGCCCGCGAAAACATTTCCGACCTCAACCCCTTCCTGACGCAGTTTGGCTGGCAGTTCGAGAGCCGCCTGTTTCGAATGCCCAACGGGGTGAGCGGGCTGGTGGAGCTGGTGCCGCTGGTGGGCGGCCTGGAGCAGGGCAAGTTTATTCCCAGCGTGAGCGGGCTGCTGGGCATTCGCGGGGCCAAGGGCTTCGAATTCGGCCTCGGGCCCAACGTGACGCCGCTGGGCGCCAACCTGGTGCTGGCCGTGGGCTCGTCGTTCAAGTCCAACGGCATCAACTTTCCGGTGAACGTGGCCGTGGTGCCCGGCAATGGCGGGGCCCGCGTCAGCCTCATGCTGGGGTTCAATGCCCGGCATCGGTAGCAGTGGTTGCATTACTTAGTTATTCGCCACCGCCCATGCACCGCATCCTGATTTTTCTGTTTCTGACGGGTTTCCAGCAGGTACACGCCCAACACACGCCAACGGATGTAATCCTGTGCACCGACGGCAACGAGCTGGCCGGCCATGTGCTCACGATTTCGCCGCTGGAGGTGCGCTACCTGCCGCCGGCCAGCGCCGATACCCTGCGCCTGGCAGCGGCCGATGTGTTTCTGATACGCTACGCCAACGGCACCCGCGAAGTGCTTCACCCGCGCACTGCAACCGGCTCCGGCAAGAACGACCTGCTGCCAGAGCTGACCGGCCTGCAACGGCAAACGCTGGGCCAGCAGGATGCGCGCCGAAACTACCGCAGCCGCTCACCGCTCTGGGGCTCGCTGGGCGCAACCCTCTACGGCGGGCCGCTGGTGGGGCTGCTGGCACCAGCCATCATAGCCCCGCATCGGGTAGCGGAGCGCAACCTGAATGCGCCGCGCCCGGAGTTGCTGCAAGACCCCGTGTACAACCACGCCTACCGGCAGGAGGCGCACCGGTGCAAGCGGGGCCGTGCCTGGACGGGCTATGGCATAGGGGCCGGGGCATGGCTGCTATTGATTGGAGCCCTATCGGTTTCGGCGCAGTAGCGGCCGACGTGCAAAATTTCGGCATTCCGGCGGCCCGGTTCAACACTGCCCAAAAGCCCTGCGTACAAGCCCTACAAACGCTCCATCTCCCACCCACATTTCTCTTAACTTCTTTCAATCATGGATATCAACAACAATAACATCGGCGACAGCACCGAGCTCAAGGCTCGCGGCAACTGGAACGACATCAAAGGCCAGGCCAAGCAGAAATGGGCCAACCTGACCGACGACGACCTGACCTACGACGAAGGCCGCCAGGATGAATGGTTCGGTAACCTCCAGAAGAAGACCGGCGAAACCATCGACAACATCAAAAACTGGTTCAACGAGAAAACCGACAACGCCACGGCTTCCACCACCGGCACCGAGTGGCGCGCCCGCGGCAACTGGGACCAGGTGAAAGGCCAGGCTAAGCAGAAGTGGGGCAACCTCACCGACGATGACCTGACCTACGAAGAAGGCAAGCAGGACGAGTGGTTCGGCCGCCTGCAGGAAAAAACCGGCGAAGCCGTCGACGACATCAAAGCCTGGTTTCAGCGCACCTTCTAATTCCGAATTACCCCCCCCGATGAAGTAGCACCGCCTTCCAGCCCCACACGTAGCTGCTTCGTCGTCGAAAGCCCCTCCTGATTTCAGGAGGGGCTTTTTTGTTGGTTGTTTTTTGTATTAAGCTCGTCTTAAATCTCATATACGGCTTCATTATTGCTTTTCGGGCAGTGTACTCAATGCCTGCTCTATGAAAGCAAACCGTTTACGCTTACCACGCTGGAGTCTGTTTTTGATGGTGCTGATTTTCAGCCGAAACCTGGCAACTGCGCAGGGCACTGCTATTGACCCAACCTTTCTGCCGGCGGTGGTATACAAGCCGGCTTCCCTGGAGCAGGCCATTCAGCAGGCCGATGGCAAGCGGGTGCTGCTCGGCGACATGGTGCGGGCCAGCGGCAGCAGTGCAACCAGCCTTGTGCGGCTGCTGGCCAACAGCACCCAGCCCGACCCTGTGTTCCGCGCAAATGTGCAGGGGCTGCAAGGGCGTGTCTTGTTCATCAAGCTGCTGGCCAACGACAAGTTTCTGCTGGTAAGCGACGGGGCGCTGACGCTGGGCAACGTGACCCGGCAGCACCTGCTACGCCTTAATTCAGATGGAACTCCCGACGCCGGGTTTGATGCCGGCACCGGGGCAAGTGTCGTCAATGGCTTCTATCGTGCCAATATTGCCTATGCCGTGGGCCAGCCCGATGGCAAGCTCTTGGTAACGGGCCTGTTTACGCGTTTCAACGGCCAGACGGTAGGCGGGCTGGTGCGGCTCAACGTGGATGGCAGCCTCGACACCTCTTTTCAGCAGGCGCTGGGCAGCGGCCTCGACGGCAATGGACAAGCCGTTGCTTTACAGGCCGATGGCAAAATTGTGGTGGTGGGCTACTTCGAATATGTGAGCGGCATCAGCCGGATATCGGCGGTGCGGCTGATGCCCTCGGGTGCAATTGATTCCAGCTTCGTTGTTCCCATTCCCGGCGTCGCCAATTTCAATGGCGTAGCTATCCAGCCCGACGGCAAGCTACTGATAACGGGTGGCTTAGGCTCGACTTGGCCCACACTGGTCCGCCTGGAAACAACCGGCGCGGTTGATGCCAGCTTCCAGACTGGTAGTGGCTTCCAGACCGTGACAGGCAGCCGCTATTGCCCCACCGTCATTCCACAGCCCGACGGCAAGCTGTTGGTTCGCACGTATTCAAGCACTTACAATGGCACGCCAGTGGGCAGGCTGGTACGCCTGCTCCCTACCGGTGCGCTCGACCCGAGTTTTAACAATCTGACGACCGTACCCGCTCGCGATGCCCTGACCTCGGTGCAATTGCTGCCCAACGGCCAGTTGCTGGTTACCACCGCCGGCACCACGCACTACGCCCCAGCCGGCAGCCTCACCACCGGCATTGCCCTGCTCAATGCCGATGGCACGCACGATACGTCTTTCTTGCCCTTGCTACAGGCCCCCGGGCTGGTGCAGGACATCGTGCGGCAGCCCGATGGCAAGTACATCATAGGTGGGCACTTCACGGAATTCAACGGCGCGACCGTGGGCAACCTGGCCCGCCTGAATGCGGACGGGTCCCTCGATGCGTCGTTCATAGCCACTGCTTCGGATGAAGTCAATTGCCTGCTGCGCCAGCCCGATGGCAAGTTGTTGGTGGGCGGCTGGTTTACGCAGATTGCAGGCAATGCACGCCAGGGACTGGTTCGGCTGCTGCCCACCGGCGCGCTTGATACCAGCTTTGCACCACCATTCATTGCCTCAGAATTTACCCACATCGACAAAGTTGCCTTGCTGAATGATGGCCGGATTATCACGGCTGGCACAAAGGCCTTAGTAGGCGCTACTCAGAATACCAGTTCCAACCTTTTCTGCTTCGATGCGGCTACCGGGCAAGTGGACCCTACTTTTCCCACTTCCTATTACGCCTATGATATGCTGGTGCAGCCCGATGGCAACATTGTGATAGCCGGCCAAACTACCATCAACGCAATCCCGCGCTTTCTTTTCCGCCTTTTGCCCAGCGGTGCCATCGACCCTGCGTTTGTGCTGACCAGTGGCGCGTCTACTGCTTTGGAGCTCGCTCGGGATGCCAGCGGGCGGTTGTATGTGTTTGGCACATTCGTGTCTTTCGGCGGCTCGCCCGTTACCAATGTCGCACGCCTGCTGTCCACCGGCAGCCGTGACCCCAGCTTTGCGGCCGTAACGCAAATTCCTTACATCTACGACATCGCCGCCCAGCCCAACGGCCGCCTGCTGCTGGGCATCAGCAGCACCAGCACTGGCACACTGCGCCTGCTGCCCACCGGCGTACCTGATGCCAGCTATGCAGCTACTGCCGGCCCGGCTACTAGTGTGCGCCATCTACTCATTCAGCCCGACGGAGCCATCATGGCGGTTGGCGATTTTACTTCCGTAGGCGGCCAGGCAATCAGCGGCGTGGTGCGGCTGCTCGATGCCAATGTGCTGAGCGTTTCCAACCAAAAACTGGCGACCCTTACCCAAGCCTGGCCCGTGCCCGCCCACAGCCAGCTCCACCTGAAGCTAGATGCCGCCAGCCGCCCCCAGCGCGTGGAGCTGCTTGATGCCTTAGGCCGCGTTGTCCTCGCTCAATCAGTGGCCCAGCCCGAACTCACCTTCGATACCACCCCGCTGCGCGCCGGAGCTTACGTGCTGCGGGTGCAGTACGCCAGCGGCCCTGTCACGCGGCGCGTGGCGGTGGAATAGAGGGGCAAGCATCCAGTTGCTTCTGTTCAGAAAAACGGCCCCGTAGCTAATGTTACGGGGCCGTTTTTCTGAACAGAAGGCAGGCGCTACACGGTAGCTGTTTCGGCCACATAATCGGCCAGGTACTGGTACCGCTCCGTGAGTTTACCTCCCTTCGCGATAGTAGCGCGCGCAATCACGCCCTCTACGTCGTCGCCCACCAGGTGCGGCAGCACGTTGTCGAGCAGCTGGCGGCCGAAGTCGCGGCTGGCGTTGCGGGGCAGCTCGCAGGGCAGGTTGTCCACGGCCATTTCGGTGATGTTTTCGGGGCGTGAGTAGGGCGGCTCCAGCTCACCGGTGGCGGGGTTGTAGTCGAACGCCGGGTCGGCAATGCTGCTGCTACGCTTGGTGGTGGGAATGGAGCCGTTCACGTCGCAGGTCACGTCGGCAATGGTGTTGATGCGGAAATCCGGCCGCCGGGTATCGGCTTCGGTGAAGAGCAGGGGCGCGGCCGGGTGCCAGTAGGCGCAGGCAATGAGCAGGTCGGTGACGGGCAGGAAGTTGCCGAACGTCGATTCGTACTCCTCGGGCTGCTGGTGGAAATTTCGGGTATCCCACACGCGGCCGTCGCGGCGGCGGTTGTAGTCGGAGCTGCGCAGCTGCGTGTACACCGGCTCGTTGAAGTTCAGGTACAGGTAGTCGTACACGCTCACCCGCCGGATGCCCATGCGGTCGAGCACTTCCAGCGCGCCCTGCGCCACGCGCCCCGAGCCGGTCACGGCCATCTTGATGGGCGGCAGCTTCTTCACCTTAAAAAACTCCTCCTGCATGTCGTCCATGTCCACGCACTGGTAGGCGGGCTTCAGGTCATACAGCCCGTGCTTGCGGCCGTAGGTGAGCAGGCCGTTGTAGGCCCCCACAATGCCGGCGTAGCGCCCGAAAGCCACGATGCGCTCGCCGCGCTCGTTGGTCAGCAGCTCGTAGTCGATGAGGGTGATGTTCTTCTGCAGCACGGCTTGCAGCAGCTTGCGGTTGGCGGGCTGCTTCTTCACGGTGTGCGAGAAGAAGAGGTAGGTTTTGTTGGGAATGAGCTGGTCGATGGGCACTTCCTTCACGCCCATCAGCACATCGCAGTCGCTCACATCGTCGCGCACCTCAATGCCGAGGTCGCGGTATTCCTGGTCCTTGTAGCTGCGCACGGCGCTGCTCTGGGCCACTACGTGCAGGCCGGAAAAGGTGGCCTGCGCTTCGACGCACTTTTTGGGCGTGAGGGGCACGCGCTTGTCGGGCGGGGTTTTGCCTTCGCGAATGAGGCCAATGGTAAACGGCATACGGGTGGGATTGGGGGTGAGTTTGGGTGGGGCAAAGCTATTGGTTTTGCCAGTAGGGGCGGGGCCTGCCCCCACCCGGACGCCGGACGATGCATCCCGGCTTCGCTCACACGCAGGCGGGGGCAAGCGCCTCCCCTTACTGCATTTGCCGGGCAAATCCTACCGGTGGCAATCCTTTCGACCGTACCTTTGTTGTCCCGGAATACCAGCCCCCTCCCCCATCTTTTTTTTGTGTTTATGTCGTTGAAATTCTCGCCAGTCGATGTTTTTGAGGCCCGCCACAATGCGCCCGGCACCGACGCCCAGGCCGCCATGCTCCGCACCATCGGAGTCGAGAGCATTGAGCAGCTGATTGCTGAAACTGTGCCGCCCGCCATCCGCCTGAAAAAGCCCCTCGACTTGCCCGCCGCCCTCAGCGAACGGGCTTTTTTGGCGAAATTCAAGCAGATTGCCAGCCAGAACCAGGTCTTCAAGTCCTACATCGGCCTCGGCTACCACGACACCACCCTGCCCCCCGTCATCCAGCGCAACATTCTGGAAAACCCGGGCTGGTACACCGCCTACACGCCCTACCAGGCCGAAATTGCTCAGGGCCGCCTCGAAGCCCTCATCAATTACCAGACCGTGGTCATTGACCTCACCGGCCTCGAAATCGCCAACGCCAGCCTGCTCGACGAAGGCACCGCCGCCGCCGAGGCCATGCACATGCTGCACAGCCAGACCAAGAAAAAAGGCGCCAACCAGTACTTCGTGTCGGAGCAGGTGCTGCCCCAGACCATCGACCTGCTGCGCACCCGCGCCACGCCGGTCGGCATCGAGCTGGTGGTGGGCGACCACCGCCAGGTGGACCTCAGCAATGAGGGCTTCTTCGGGGCCATGGTGCAATATCCCGCCGCCGATGGCGAGGTATTCGACTACTCAGCCTTCATCGCCGACGCGCAGAAAAACAACGTTTTCGTGGTGATGGCCGCCGATTTGCTGGCCCTCACGCTCCTCACCTCGCCCGGTGAGCTGGGCGCTGATGTGTGTGTGGGCAACTCGCAGCGCTTCGGCGTGCCGATGGGCTACGGCGGCCCGCACGCCGGCTTCTTCTCCTGCAAAGAGCAGTTCAAGCGCGTGATTCCCGGCCGCCTCATCGGCCAGAGCGTAGACGCCGCCGGCAACAAGGCCTACCGCATGGCCCTGCAAACCCGCGAGCAGCACATCCGCCGCGAAAAAGCCACCAGCAACATCTGCACCGCCCAGGTGCTGCTGAGCGTGCTGGCCGGCATGTACGCCGTGTACCACGGCCCGCAGCGCCTCCAGCAGTTTGCCACCAACACCCACCTGCTGGCCCAGACCCTGGAAGCCGGCCTGAAGAAGCTGGGCGTGGAGCAAACCAACGAGTTCTACTTCGACACCCTGAACCTGCGCCTCGAAAGCACCGAGATGCAGCAAGCCCTCAGGAAAGAGGCCGAAGCCGCCCGCCTCAACTTCCGCTACTTCGACGAGGTGCGCGTGGGCATCTCGCTGAACCAGAACACCGAGCTGCACGACGTGGCCGACATTCTGGACGTCTTCGCCAAAGTGCTGGGCAAGGAGGCCGACCAGCTGGCCGAAGAAATCGAAGCCGACGACCTGCGCCTGCCCGCCGCCCTGGTGCGCAGCAGCGAGTACCTCACGCACCCCGTCTTCAACACGCACCACGCCGAGCACGAGATGCTGCGCTACATGAAGCAGCTCGAAAACAAGGACTTGAGCCTCGCTCACTCCATGATTGCGCTCGGCTCCTGCACCATGAAGCTGAACGCCACCGCCGAGATGATTCCGGTGACCTGGCCCGAAATCGGCGGCCTGCACCCCTTCGCCCCCATTGAGCAGGCCAAGGGCTACGAGCAGATTTTCTCGGACCTGCAAGCCTGGCTGTGTGAGGTGACCGGCTTCGCGGCCGTGAGCCTGCAGCCCAACTCGGGCGCGCAGGGCGAATACGCCGGCCTGCTGGCCATCAAAGGCTACCACGACGCGCGCGGCGACCACCACCGCAACGTGGCCCTGATTCCGGCCTCGGCCCACGGCACCAACCCCGCTTCGGCCGTGATGGCCGGCATGCAGGTAGTGGTGGTGAAAAGCACCGAAGACGGCAACATCGACGTGGCCGACCTCAAGGCCAAGGCCGAGCAGTACGCCGCCAACCTGAGCTGCCTGATGGTGACCTACCCCAGCACGCACGGCGTGTACGAGGAAACCATTGTGGACATCTGCCAGACCATCCACCACCACGGCGGCCGCGTGTACATGGACGGCGCCAATATGAATGCCCAGGTGGGCCTCACCTCCCCCGCCACCATCGGGGCCGACGTGTGCCACCTCAACCTGCACAAAACCTTCTGCATCCCGCACGGCGGCGGCGGCCCCGGCGTGGGCCCCATCGGCGTGGTGGAGGACCTCGTGCCCTACCTGCCCGGCCACGCCGTGGTGCCCGTCGAGGGCCGCGACCACGGCTCGGTATCGGCCGCGCCGTGGGGTTCGGCCAGCATTCTGCCCATCAGCTACGCCTACATCTCGATGATGGGCGGCGACGGCCTGCAGCGCGCTACCGAAACCGCCATCCTCAACGCCAACTACATCAAGGCGCGCCTCGAACCGCACTACCCTGTGCTCTACACCGGCAGCCACGGCCGCTGCGCCCACGAGATGATTCTGGAATGCCGCCACTTCAAGAAGGCCGGCATCGAGGTCGAAGACATTGCCAAGCGCCTGATGGACTATGGGTTCCACGCGCCTACGGTGAGCTTCCCCGTAGCCGGCACGCTCATGATTGAGCCCACCGAAAGCGAAAGCAAAGCCGAGCTTGACCGCTTCTGCGACGCCATGATTTCCATTCGCAAGGAAATTGCCGAAGTAGAGTCCGGCAAGGCCGACGCCAAGGAGAACGTGCTCAAGCACGCGCCCCACACCGCCGCCACCGTTCTCGTGCACGAGTGGACCCGCCCCTACACCCGCGAAAAAGCCGTGTACCCCATGGAGTACGTGCGCGCCAACAAGTTCTGGCCCGCCGTGGCCCGCATCGACTCGGCCTACGGCGACCGCAACCTGATTTGCAGCTGCACGCCCATTGAGGAATACGCCGACCAGGAAGAGCATCTCGTGCAAGCCGACAAAGGCCCGTCGTATTAAGAGTCAGGAGTTAAGCGTCAAAAAGGCCCGTCTGACATTTCAGACGGGCCTTTTTGACGCTTAACTCCTGACTCTTAACCTATTTACTGCCCCGCTCGCCGAAGCAGCGGCGGTCCATGTAGCCGGTCAGGGTCTGGCCGTTCTTCTCCAGCCGGACGCGGACGAAGTAAGCGTTGATGGTATCGGTCACCTGAACCTCGTTGCCGGCGGTGGTTTGCGAGAGGATGGCTGAGGTTTTGGTCATGCCGTCGTACACGGGGCAATCCACAATAGTGTTGTGCGCCACCGGCGCATGGTTGCCAATTGGTTTGCGCATTTCGTCACGCGATGAGGAGCAGGCGGTAAGCAGGCTGGCGATTGACAAAACCAAAAGGGCAGTGCTTTTCATTGAGCGAACAAAAATGTATAGTGGGAATTCGGGGGTAAGGTAGGATAAAATCCGGTTATCTCAAGCCCCGCCCCCCGGAAAGTAGTCGCTTAAATTCCTACTTCGGCCGACCAAAAGATGAACGACGGGCTGTCGTTTTTCGTTAGCATCATAGCCTCCGAAACCATTCTGGCTCTTCCACCACGCCATTGTTTCAGGCCCTCCTATCACCCTGTCTTTTTTTGCTTTATATGAATCGCATCACCCGTTTTCTGGCTGGTCCTGCTACGCTGGTAGCCGCCAGCCTTGTTCTGCTCCTGAGCGGTTGCACCGCCGCCTCGCGCGTGGGCGTCACCAACGATTTTGACCATGCCGTAAACTTCCGCGCCTTCAAAACCTGGGCCTGGTACCCGCAGCAGCCCAAGGATGTTGAAGGTGGCCCGGCGAAAGGCTATGAGTCTTTTCTGGATAAGCGAATGCGCGCATCGGTAGCCGCCGAAATGGCAGCCAAGGGCCTGACCGAGGTAACCTCCTCGCCCGACATCTACGTGGCCTACAGCGCCCGCGTCGAAGACAAGCAGCAGGTATCGCCCTACTATAACGGCCTGGGCTACCCCTACGGCTATGGCTACGGCTACTATGGCCGCAGCTACGCCCCCGTGACGCAGTACAAGGCCGGTACCGTGGTGATTGACATCATCGACGCCAAGCGCAAAGAGCTGGCCTGGCGCGGCACCGGCCAGGCCCAGGTCAACCAGAACACCATCGACGAGGCCGAAACCCACCGCATCGTCAACGGTATTCTGAGCACCTACCCGCCGCAGGACAACAACGCCCGGCGGTAGTACCACAGGCGGCTTGCAACTTATTGCTTTCCCCAAAGCCTCTTCCGGTGGAAGAGGCTTTTTCGTGCGCTCCTTTTAGAGCGGTTTTCAGGTCCGTGCACCGTTGCTGGTGCCGCTCGACTGCAGCGCGAACTTTGTAGTTCGCGCTACGTGTACACGGAACTGAAAACCGCTCTAAATCCTGCTGTGCATACTTTCCACTTTATTCTTCTGGCGGTCAGCCTGCTACTGAGCAGTTGCCAGGCTGTTTTTACGGGCATTTACGGCATTCGCCAGCCTAAACCACTGGAAGAAAACTGCTTACCTAAACTGGCTGAAGCCTACGGCATCCCGGCAGGCAGCTGCAACGCGGTGCTTGATACCAGCTTTCGGCGTGTGCTACGTCGGATGCACCGGCGAGACTCCAGCGCAGCCAAAAATCACTGGCAGTTTCTGCAGGCCGTGTACTATGATGCGGCGGGCCGGCAGCAGTCTTTCCACATCAACTGCTACGCTGGTGGCTTTCCCAATCTGAACTGGGAGAGAGCAGGCAGCATGGCGCAGTTTCCGCCGGCTCAGCAGGCCCCGCGCGACTCAGCCCTGTCGTTGGCAGAGCATTTGCGGCACGTGTACACCGCAGGCCTGCCAACGCCGATGCCCGCCGCCCACTATACTGTAGTGGTGCATTGGAGTCGCTTCATGACGCGGCAAAGCCGCCGACTCATCCGGGCAGTGCGCCGCAACGTGGCCCTGGCACCTATGGGTACACGGGTTGCTTTGGTGTTCGTAAATACTGATGATTTCTACTACCTCACGTACAAACGCGAGGAAGAGCGACTCACAGCAAATCAACAGAAAAGCCCAGCCAATTAGTCGGCCGGGCTTTTTTGTTAGAATCGATTCGGTAAGCTTACACCGGCACGTTTACGTGGCGCTCGGCGTGGTAGGAGCTGCGCACCAGCGGGCCGCTTTCCACGTATTTCAGGCCGCGGCGCAGGCCTTCTTCCTTGTAGTGGGCAAATTGGTCGGGGGTGATGAACTCGGCCACGTCGAGGTGGCGCTTGGTGGGCTGCAGGTATTGGCCCAGGGTGAGAATGTCGAGGCCGTTGGCCACGAGGTCATCCATGGCCTGGTACAACTCGTCGGGCTTCTCGCCGAGGCCCAGCATGATGCCCGACTTGGTGCGGTGGCCGGCCAGCTTGGTGCGCCGGATTTGCTCCAGGCTGCGGTCGTAGCGGGCCTGCGGGCGCACGAGGCGGTAGAGGCTGCCCACGGTTTCGATGTTGTGCGAAATCACTTCCTGGCCGCCCGAAATCATCACCTCCAGCGCGTCCCAGTTGGCTTTCACGTCTGGAATCAGGGTTTCGATGGTGGTGCCGGGCGAGAGCTGCTTGGTGAGCACCACGGTGTCGCGCCACACGCTGGCGCCCCGGTCCTTTAGCTCGTCGCGGTTCACCGAGGTGATGACGGCGTGCTTCACTTTCATGAGGGCAATGGCTTCGGCCACGCGGCGGGGCTCGTCGAGGTCGTATTCGGTGGGGCGGCCGGTGGCCACGGCGCAGAACGAGCACGAGCGGGTGCAGATGTTGCCCAGAATCATGAACGTGGCCGTGCCGGCGCCCCAGCACTCGCCCATGTTGGGGCAGTTGCCGCTCTCGCAGATGGTGTGCAGCTTGTGCTCGTCCACGAGGCGGCGCACGGCGGCGTACTCTTCGCCCACGGGCAGCTTCACACGCAGCCAGTCGGGCTTGCGGGGGCGGGCGGGGGCGGCCGTTTCGGGCTGGATAACCGGCAAATCAATCATAAATCAATTACGAATTATAAACTATGCGTTATGAATTTCCTCAATCTGAATTAAAACCTGAGCACAACAAAATTACTGATGAAATGTCCCGCGGTGCTCTATTGGCCTAAACCCATCGTTCACAATTCAGAACTCATTGTTCATTACGAGCGGTGCCCGAAATACAGCGTCAGGTACACCGAGGGGAAGAACTGACGGTTCAGGTTATCGGTTTCGGAGTAAGGACTCAGGATAACCATTTTCTTCGTGAAGGCTTCGACCAGGAACCCTGCCTCCAGGCCCGTGACGGCATCGCGGTAGCGCCCGTACTCGAAGCTGAGGCCCCCGCGAAAGTGAAAGCCGGGCACCACCTGCGTCTGGCCAATGCCGCTGAACAGCGGGCCATGGTCGAGAATAGCGGCCGGATATACGTGCTTGCGCGGGTCATACTGCTCATTCACAATGTCATCGGTCGAGAGGTTGATGACTTGCGTCACGGGGGCCGTGCGGTCGTAAGTGATGTAGTAGGGCATGAGCAGGCCCAACGACGGGCCCGCGCTCAGCAGGCCGTTTACCTGCACCCCGGCATCGGCCGCCTTGCGAAACAGGATGCGCTGAAAGCCAAACGACGGCCGCAGCACGAAGGCGTAGTTGGTTTTCTGGTCGATGTAGGTGCCGCCCACCAGCGTGGTGATGCGGTCTTCCTTGCTGATGTTTTTCAGCATCACGCCTTCGAGGCTCCAGAAGCGCAGCAGCCGGTCGTCGAGCACCCGCGACGAACGCACGGAGGCCCCGCCGATGAGGCCGCCCTGGGTGTTGAAGTTGATGCCGAAGACAAATTCCTTGCGAAAGGACTGCTCGTCTGAGGGCGCATCGGGCACGGCCGCGGGCCGTGCTGGCGCCTGGGCGTGGGCGGTGGCCCCAGCGAGCAAACCGGCCACCAGCAAGCTTGAGAAGCGAAAAACAGAGCGCTGCATAATTAACCAGAAGTAAGGCCTGCCCCACCGCCACCGGCGCGGCGCACCACGTAATACGTAAATTAGCTAAAGAAAAACAACTTTGTAAAGGTAACTCCCTGACTCAATGAGCACCGCCACCGCCCGCTATGCCGGCCACCTCCGCACCGAAGCCACGCACGTGGCCTCGGGCACCACTATTCAGACCGATGCCCCCGTGGACAACCACGGCCGCGGCGAAGCTTTCTCGCCCACCGACCTGGTGAGCACCGCCCTCGGGGCCTGCATCGTGACCACGATGGCCATTGTGGCCGAGCGCCACAACTGGGACCTGACCAGCTGCACCTTCGACGTGACCAAGCACATGAGTACCGAAGGCCCGCGCCGCATTGTGCAGATTGACGTGACGATTGTGATGCCCGCCGCGCTGGCGCCCAACGAGCGTGCCCTGCTGGAGCGCGTGGCCCACACCTGCCCGGTTTCGCTGAGCCTGCACCCCGATTTGGTGCAGAATGTAGTGTTTGAGTATAAGTAAGCAGCCCAGGCCCCGGTCATGCTGAGCGCAGCGAAGGACCTTGTTCCTGCCGAACGAAAATTGTTCAGGCCTGACAAGGTTCTTCGCTGCGCTCACGATGGCCGGTGGCTCTGCATGACTGGTTTACTTCACGGCCGTTTTCACATCGGCCAGGCGAATGCCCATGTGGGAAGCGTCGTAGGTGCACTCGCCGTCCTGAATAAGCAGAAGCTGCGGCGACTCGTGGCGGATGCCGAACTGCTCGGCAACCTGGGCCGATAGCGGGCGGAAGCGCAGCAAATCAAGGTAATAGATGGGCAGCTCGAGGCCGCTGTCGGCCCATTGGCGCTCAATCTTGCCTTTGGCCGCCGCGCTGATGGAGCAGGTGGTGCTGTGCTTGAAAATGAGCACCGGCTGCTCGTGCGAGGCCTGGGCGAGGTCGGTAATCTGTTCGGGTTGGGTGAGGGGAAGCCAGGGAGTGGACATCGGGGAAGGGGTTAAAAACGAAAGGGATGGACGCCGGAATACGTGGATATCAGGTATAACAGTTTTCCGGCTACTTGATTCCCCGACGGCTAGTCATTTTTTCCGGCGCTCAGCTCTGGCCGGCGGCTTTTCTGGCGCTGCTCCTTGCGCACGAGGGTGGTGGTTTTGTCGCGGCGCAGGCCCAGGAAGCCTGGCGGCTTCACGTTGGGCGCGGTGCCTTTTTTGTAGTCCACGGCTTTGCTGGCTTCGGCAGGCGGCTGGGCGCTCTGGCCGCGCTTGAGCTGGTCGCGGGTTACGTCGAGGTGGCTGTCCTTGTAGGGCGAATCGGTTTTCCTGGCTTCGCGCAGGGCGCGGCGGTTGGCGGCTTTTATTTTGCCGGGCTTCTCCTTCACAATCTGGCCGTGGGCCAGCGGGCCGCTCAGCAGGCCCAGCACGGCCATCAGCACAAGCAGCAGCGCGCTACGGCTTGCCATCAGGCGCGGGCGTGGGCATGGGCTCGTCGGGCAGTTCCTCCGAAGCGTCTTTGGGCTGCTTGGGCGCCGGCCGGTGGTCGGGGCTGTAGTCTGGTTTTTTGTGAAGGCCATATTTGAAGAAGTTGCGGATAGACTCGATGGGATGGAAGCCTTTGCCTCCTTTGTTGTGGCGCCGCCGACGCATCAGCTTCGGCTTCTTCATCATCTGGTGCTTGTCGTACTTCACCGTGGAGCGCTCCGGGTACACGCTGCTTTTGATGTCGGACGAGTTATTGCTGGCCGAGGCCCCGTCGCCGTTGCTGGGCATCGAAACATCGGTGGCCGCTTCTTCGGTGCCGCCGCCCGACTTTTTCTTGGCCGAAGCCGCCGACTTGGCCAGGTCGTTGCGCAGCTTTTCCTGCTCCTTCTTCTTTTTCAGCTCTGCCAAATACTCCGGCGAGGGCTTGGGCGTGGGCAGCCGGTACGGATGGTGCACCTTATGCCACAAGCTGCAGCCGCCCAGCGCCACCGCCAACAGCACGCCCAGCAAAGACCGAAAAACAACGGAAGGTAGACTGTGTTTCACCGGCGGGGTTTAGTTGTTAATGGTCCGTTCAAAATCGTTGTCCTCCTGAGCTTGCGAAGGACCTGCTCACGTCCGCGCTGCTTTAAAATTACGGCTAATTGTTCTTACGTCAGCAGGTCCTTCGCAAGCTCAGGATGACAGCCATTTTAAGCCCGCAATCATTCTAATAATTGCGCAGGGCCTGCACCTGCTCGCGCAGGCGCTGCTGGGGCAGAAAAGCCGCCTCCAGCGGCGGCGCAAACGGGATGGCGGTATCGAGCGAAGCCACGCGGCGCACGGGCGCATCGAGGTGCTCGAAGCAGTTTTCGCCAATCCAGGCCGCGATTTCGCCGCCGATGCCGCCCGTCATCGTGTCTTCGTGCAGAATGAGGACGCGGCCATTTTTCGCCACCGTTTTGCGCACGGCCTCCTGGTCCCAGGGCAGCAGGGTGCGCAGGTCCAGAATGTCGGCCGACACGCCCAGGTCCTGGCACACCTGCAGGGCCCAGCGCACGCCCATGCCGTAGGTGATGATGCTCAGCTCGTCGCCCTGCGCCGCCAGCGCGGCCTGCCCGATGGGCGTGGTGTAATACGCCTCCGGCACCGGGCCGGTGAGGCTGCGGTACAGCATCTTGTGTTCGAAATACAGCACCGGGTTGGGGTCTTCGAAGGCGGCGCAGAGCAGGCCTTTGGCGTCGTGCGGGTTGCTGGGGTACACCACTTTCAGGCCGGGCGTGTGCGTGAACCACGCCTCGTTGCTCTGGCTGTGAAACGGACCGGCGGCCGAGCCCGCGCCGGTGGGCATGCGCACCACCACGTCGGCGTTCTGGCCCCAGCGGTAGTGGCTCTTGGCCAGGTTGTTCACAATCTGGTTGAAGCCGCAGGTCACGAAATCGGCAAACTGCATCTCAACCATGGCCTTTTTGCGCTTGATGCTCAGCCCCAGGCCGATGCCCACAATGGCCGACTCGCACAACGGCGTATTGCGCACCCGCGCCTTGCCGAATTCGGCCACAAAGCCTTCCGTGATTTTGAACACGCCGCCGTAGTCGGCAATGTCCTGGCCCATGAGCACCAGCTCCGGGTAGCGCTCCATGCTCTGCTTCATGCCTTCGGAAATGGCGTCGATGAAGCGTTTTTCGGGAGCCGGGCCGTCCTTCGGCGCATCCGTCACGGGCGCGTTGAAGGGCTGGTACATGTCGGCTATTTCCTCTTGGATATCAGCCGTAGGCATGGGCTCGGCGTCGGCTTCCTGGAGGCCGGCCTCAATGGCAGCTTTGATTTTCTCGCGGATGCCGTGCCTGGCGGTTTCGGTGAGGATGCCTTCGGCCAGCAGCCACTTCTCGTAGTTTTCGACGGGGTCTTTGGCGGCCCACTCTTCCATCAGGCTCTGGGGCACGTACTTGGTGCCGCTGGCCTCTTCGTGGCCGCGCATCCGGAACGTGAGAGCTTCGACCAACACAGGGCGCGGGTTCTGGCGCAGGTCTTCGGCCAGGCGTTTCACGGTGGTGTACACTTCGAGCACGTTGTTGCCGTCCACCTGCACGGCTTCCATGCCGTAGGCGGGGCCCTTATCGACGAAGGACTTGAAGCGGAACTGCTCGTTGCTGGGCGTGCTGAGGCCGTAGCCGTTGTTTTCAATCATGAAAATGACCGGCAGCTGCCACACGGCGGCCACGTTCAGGGCCTCGTGGAAGTCGCCTTCCGAGGCGCCGCCGTCGCCGCTGTAGGTCAGGGTCACTTTGGGCTTTTTGTCGAGCAAATCGGCCAGGGCAATGCCGCCGGCCACGGCCAGCTGCGGGCCGAGGTGCGAAATCATGCCCACGATGTTGTGCTCGTTGGTGCCGAAGTGGAAGCTGCGGTCGCGGCCCTTGGTGTAGCCGGTGCGCTTGCCCTGCCACTGCGCAAACAGGCGGCCCAGCGGCACCTCGCGGCCCGTGAACACGCCCAGGTTGCGGTGCAGCGGGAGGATGTACTCGTCGGCCTCCAGGGCCAGGGTGCTGCCCACCGAAATGGCTTCCTGGCCGATGCCCGAAAACCACTTGCTCACCTTGCCCTGGCGCAGCAGAATCAGCATTTTTTCCTCAATCAGCCGCGGGCGGAGCAGGTGCTGGTAGAGGTGCAGCAGGGTTTCGTTGGAGAGGTCCTGGCGGTCGAATTGCAGGGCGGTGGCGACGGGGGTCATGGGGCAAAAGGGGTGGGTTGGGAAGGGCAAAGGTAACGGCGGCAGCGGCTGTATGCGGTTATATGCGGCGGCGTCCCGACTTCCTTTTCCAGTGCCGATGCAGTTCGTTCTGCATTAGGCGGCGCATCGCAGCACGCCCCCCGCAACCCATGTGCAATGAGGGCATGCGCGGCATCTATCTTCGCAATCCTTCTTTTCCATTTTTGCTCATGATTCGACTTTTACCCCTTGGCTTTCTGGCGCTGGCAGTCGTGGCTACTGCTCAAGCCCAGCAAGCAGCTCCCACGGCTACACCGGCTGCTCCCGACACATTGCGTCCGCACTTTCGCGGCACTTGGCCCGACTCGCTGGCCGCTACACCTACGCCCGCCGGCACTTTCCGGCTGCAAGGCCAAGAGCAGCCGGCCCGGCCTTTCCTCACCATTCAGGACCAGCTGCGCACCGTGGCCGGCGTGCAGGTGACGCCCTATGACGGCAGCCCCGGCAGCGGCAACGTGGTGCGCATCCGCGGGGCCAGCGTGGCCACCGGCCTGGCCCAGCCGCTCTATGTGATTGACGGCCTGCCCGCACTGAACGACGACCTGACCCCGGGCCAGAGCTACGGAATTACGGCTCCCATGGCTCCTTACGAGCCTTCCAACACCTATTCGTACCAGCCCACTGTGGCCGAGCGCAATGCCGAAGCAGGGGCCAGCCCCTTGCAGCTGCTGCCGCCCGATGCCATTGCCAGCATTGAAGTGTTGGCCGGGCCGGCCGCGGTGGCCCGCTACGGGCCGCTGGCCGCCAACGGCGTGGTCAACATCCAAACCCGAACCGGCCAAGCCAACCGGCCGCTGCGGGTGCGCTACGCGGCCTACCTGGGCGTGCAGCAGGTGCGCCAGCGCTACTCCCTGCTCGATGCTTCGCAGTACGCGCAAGTGGCGAACGAGGCCGTGCTAAATGCCGGTTCGGCTGCCATTCCCTTTGCCAGCACCAACCTGGGCACGGGCACCGACTGGCAGGCCGAAACCTACCGCACCGCTGGCTTGCAGCAGCACCTCGTCAGCCTGGAAGGCGGCCGAAACAACACGGCCTTTCTGCTCAGCTTTGACTACCGCAAGCAGAACGGCGTGCTGCAGCACGCCGACCTCACCCGCCTGGGCCTGCGGCTGGCCCTCGACCAGCGCGTGGGCCAGCGCCTGCACCTGCGCGGCACGGCTACCTTAGGCCAGACCAGCCAGCAACTGCCCTACACCACGGGCAATGGCGGAGCCACCCGCGCCGCGCTCCTAGCCCCGCCCACCCAGCCGGTGCGCAACCCCGATGGCACGTACAGCGGCTACGGCAACTTCAACAATAATGGCGCTTCGCGGGCGCTGACCAACCCATTGGCCGTGGCCGACTACACCTACCGCACCCCGCGCACCCGCCGCCTGCTCGCGCAGCTGGCGGCCGACTACCAAGTACTGCCGCACCTGACGGCCCACGCGGCGGTCAACTTCCAGCGCACCTTGCTCGAGGCTGGGAGCAACCGCCTGTTCACATACTACAACGGCACCGACTACGTGCCGCCCATCAGCCAGAACTACGCGACGCAGATTTACCGCACCAGCCAGTGGGGGGCGCAGCTGGCGTTGCGCTACCAGCAGCAGCTGGGCACGCGGCACGCCATTGGGGCCGAAATTGACTATCAGTACCAAGGCACCAACCTGATTAATCGCACCGATTACTCGTTCGACTCCGGCACCTTTGGCCGAAGCTGGGGCTACTACGAGCAAGCGGCGGAGCTGCGCCTGCACCGCCCCTGGGCCCGCCTGCACTACACGCTCGACAGCGCCCTGACCGTGGAAGCAGGCCTGAGTTACGCTCACTACCGCGATGCCAATCGCACCGAATACTACCCCAACGCCCAAGTGAGCTGGCAGGCCCGCGCCGACCGGCCCACTGCCCTGCGTCTGTGGCTGGGCGCGGGCCGCACCAGTACTCTGGGAGCCAATTACTCACTCTTTGGGCCGGCACTGCTGGTGGGCTCGTCTTTTGGCTTTGGGACTCCGCCGAATGCCCGCATCCAGTCGCCGCTCTACGCCGACCAACTGGAAGCCGGCCTGCACCTGGGCCGTCGCCATGGCCATCTCACCGGCCAGTTGGTGGCCTACCAGCGCACCAGCTACCACGCCTTGCTCAGCCAAGTGGTGCCGGTATCGACGAGCGGCGGCACCTATTCCTATTTCTCCGCTTCTGACGAAGCTACTATCCACAACCAAGGCTTGGAAGTGACGCTGACCGCCGACTGGCAGCGCGGCCGCTTGCAAGGCACCACCCGCCTGACCGGCAGTCTCAACCGCAACCGGGTGCGCGAGCAGCAGGATATTTCGCCGCTGAGCCCAGCCTTCGATAACCAGCCGCTGGGTACGTTCTACGGCATCCGGCAAGATGGGGTGGATGCCAACGGGGTGCGGCGCTTTGTGCGGGTTAGTAGCAACGCGCCGCTCCTGGCGCAAGGTGTGCTTGGCACGGGTATTCCGGCGCAATTGGCCAGCCTGAGCCAGCAGCTCCGCCGGGGCCGCCTGGCCCTCGATGCGCAGGTAGATGGCATGTTTGGCTACCAGGTCCTGAACCAGCAGCTCGACCTGCTCGACTCGCCCACCGGCAGCAGCAACAGCGCCACTAGTGTAAATGACCGGTGGACGCGCACCAACCCAAACACCTCCATCCCAGCGGCCGGCACCCGCTCTTACGATGCTTCTTCGCAGTCGTTTCTCAGCCCTTCGACTACCATTGCCGACCGCCTGCTCGAAAACGGCGCCAACGTGCGCCTCTCGTCCCTCACCCTCACCTACCGCCTGCGCCAAACCGAAACCCAGGACATCAGCGTGTGGGTGGGCGGCCAAAACTTAGTGGTGCTGACTGGCTACCGTGGCTACGACCCCAACGTGAGCAGCGGCGGCAACACGGCCACCTCCGCCGGCATCGACTACGGCGCCGTGCCGGTGCCCCGCACCTGGCTGCTGGGCGTGAAAGCCGAATTTTAACACCTGACCTGTATGCAGAATGCGAGGCTCGGTGCATCATGTTTTTATGACACCCTTCGCTCTTTTCCGTGGGCTCATCTGGTTAGGCTTTCTGAGTCCCGCTGCCTAGGCCCAAACGCCGCCGCCGGTATCCAAGCTCCGGTTCCGAACAGTAGCCTTGCTCCGGCCAGCACCCAGCACTATTCCTTTTTCGCTACCGAATATCGGCCGCCGGCCCAGCTACAGTGTGTTGACATGGTGGACCGCGTGGAACCGGGCACAAGCGGAAATCCGTAACCGCAAGGACCCTGACGTACTTTTACTCCGGGTCTGGCTGGGTGTTCCAACAGCCTTTCATTGAAACGGCCAGCACTCGGTTTTTCTACACCTTTGCGCCACAAAAGGCTATGCTCGTTTGTTTAGCGCTTACTGACATTTAATACCCCGTTTCATGATTCACTTTCAGGAATTCACCCTCGATAACGGCCTGCGCTGCATTGTGCACGAAGATTTCAGCACGCCCATGGCGGTGCTCAACGTGATGTATGACGTGGGCTCGCGCGATGAGGACGCCGAGCACACCGGCTTCGCGCACCTGTTTGAGCACCTCATGTTCTCGGGCTCGGTCAACATTCCCAGCTACGACGAGCCGCTGCAGCGCGTGGGCGGCGAAAACAACGCCTTCACCTCGGCCGACGTGACCAACTACTACCTCTCGCTGCCGGCCGCCAACCTCGAAACCGGCTTCTGGCTCGAAAGCGACCGGATGCTGAACCTGGCCTTTTCCGAAAACGGCCTGGAGGTGCAGCGCAAAGTGGTGGTGGAAGAGTTCAAGCAGAGCTACCTCAACCAGCCCTACGGCGACGTGTGGCTGCAGCTCAAGCCCCTTGCCTACCACACCCACCCCTACCAGTGGAACACCATCGGCAAGGAGATTTCGCACATCGAAAATGCCGTGATGGATGACGTGCGCGGCTTTTTCCAGAAGCACTACGCCCCGCAGAACGCCGTGCTGGTGGTGGCCGGCGCGGCCAGCCTGGCCACCGTGCGCCAGTTGGCCGAGAAGTGGTTCGGCCCCATTCCCGGCGGCCCGGCCTACCAGCGCCAGCTTCCGCAGGAGCCGGCCCAGACCGAAGCCCGGCACCTCACGGCCCGGGCCGCCGTGCCCCTGCCGGCACTCTACAAGGCCTACCACATGCCCGCCCGCGGCGATGCCCGCTACCACGCCGTGGACCTGCTCAGCGACATGCTGGGCCACGGCAAATCGGCGCGCCTGCACCAGCGCCTGGTGAAGGAGCTGGCCCTGTTCAACAACATTTCCTCGTCGCTCACCGGCTCGCTCGACCCCGGCCTGCTTGTCATCAGCGGCAAGCTGAACGAGGGCGTGGACCTCAAAGAAGCCGATGCCGCCGTGGAAGCCGTGGTGGCCGAGTTCCTGACCACCGACGTGGACGCCCACGAGCTGGAGAAAGTAAAAAACCAGGCCGAGAGCAGCCTCGTTTTTGGCGAAATCGACCTGCTGCACCGCGCCCTCAACCTGGCCTACAGCAAGCTGCAGGGCGATGCCAACCTGGTGAATACCGAAAGCCAGCGCATCCAGGCCGTGACCGTAGCCGACGTGCGCGCCATGGCCAACCTAGTGCTGCGCCCCGAAAACTGCAGCACGCTCTACTACGAAGCCGTGGCCACGCCCGAGCTGGCCGCCGCCGGGTAGCGCGCAGCTGGCCGCCCCCAAAAGGAACGCCCCGCAACAGTGTTGCGGGGCGTTCCTTTTGGGGCCTCAGGGGTTTGCAACGCTATTTCGCCTTGCTCTTCACCTTGGTTTTGCTGGCGGCGGCCGGCACGTTGGCATCGCGGCTGAGGCTGCTGTTGGCGGGCTTCACGTAGCGCGGGCGCGGGGTGCGGTTGTCGTTGTACTGGCCGTTGGCCCGGTAGCCTTCCTGCTTGCGCATGGGCACGCCGGGCGCCAGGTAGGCCGTGCCGTCCTTGATGTCCTGCGACACGCCGTAGCCGTAGGGCTTGCCCGTGTGCGGGTTGATTTTGACAGCAGGTTTCCGGGTGGTTTTGCGGCTGGAATAAGGTGCAAGCTTCTTGCGGGTCTGGGCACTGGCATCGGCGGCCGAAAGAGCCATGAGCAGCATTGCAGCGAAAATGTAGCGGAGCATATCGAAAAAAGGTGAGGGGGATGGAGAAATAGTTGAGCGACCGGGCAATTGCCCGGCAAGTACCGAAACGCAGAACGGCCATGCCGGGCTTCCCGCACATGACCGTTCTGTTTACTTGTCTATCCGGCGATTAGTTGCCCAGCGTATTGTCGCTGGCGGGCTTGCGGGCCGGGCGCACGCTGTAGGGCGTGAGGCCGTTGCTGGTGCGCACGTGCACCGGCATGCCGGGCGCGGCCGAGATGCTGTGGTTGTCGAGCTCGCCGCGCGAGGTAGTGGCGGGCGTTTCGGCGGGCCAGCCGCCATCGGTGGTAGTGGCCGAGGCCACGGCCGTTTGGGGCGCATCGAGGGCGGGCCAGCCGTCGTTTACGACCGTCGTCTTCGGCGTGGTTTTGAGCGCGACGCGGCGGGCTTTTTTGGCTTTGCGGGTAGCTGCCTTGGTGGCTTTGGCCGTGGCTTTCTTGCTGGCGGCGGGCGTGGTCTGGGCGCTGGCTTCAGCCAGCAGGAACACCGAAAGAGCGAGGGTGAGGAAGGTGCGAATCATGACCGAAGAAGTTGACAGTGAGGTTGAAAAGTTGGTTTCCATTACTGAATAGGGTACTATTCGAAAAGCGTGCCAACTTCCACTTCACCGGCTCCAGCCCACGCAAAACGGCCCGGCCGGTGCGAAAACGCATACCAACCGGGCCGTTTTATCGACAAACTCCCTGCTAGCGCGGCGAGAGCGTGGTGCCAGTGCGCGGCCTGGTGGGAGCCGGGCCGTTGTAGCCCTCTACTTTCTTCGGGTTGCTCACGTTGATGGGTTCCCCGGGCGCGGCGTAGATGTTCTGCCCTTTGCTGTCGGCATTGTCCGTCGCGTTTGCGGCGCTGCTGCCGGCGGCCGGCTTGGCTTGCATGGTTGAGTTGGCAGAGCGGGGGGTGGCAGTGGTGCGGCGGGTGGTGGTGGTTTTTCTGGCGGGAGTGGTCTGGGCAGTGGCGCTGGCCACGGTTGCCAGCAGGAGCAGGGCGGAGAAAGCGGAACGCAACAACATAAGGCGAAGGGGGAAGAAGTGGGAGAAAGCTGACAACGCCAGCACGGGCGCATTTCCGGCATACGCTAAACGCGCGGAATAGGTCGCCGGCCGCTGCCGAAATGCGCAGCGGTGCGTTCCGGCACTGCCCCAGCAAAAAGCCCGTCCGACCAGCAGCAGCTGATTCGGACGGGCTTTCCCTTCGTTGTTGCTTATTACTATAAGGCTACCAGCCCGCGGGCTCAGGCGCTTTCTTTTTGGCAGGAGCGGCTTTGGGGGTCGTTTTGGCTTTGGGGGCGGCAGCGGGAGCCGCTTTGGCCGTGGCGGTTTCGGCACCGCCGGCGGCATTGCCGGCGCCGGCTTCTTCGGTAGCCGCCGGGGCGGGGGCCGCAGCCGGAGCCGGGGCGGGCGCTGCCGCCGTCGGGGC
>NZ_BAAGWC010000027.1:0-57883 GCF_054780555.1 Hymenobacter daeguensis | reverse complement strand
GGTGTCGACCTGGGCCTGGCCGGGCCGGGCCGCCAGCAGCAGGCCCGCCAGCAGCGCGCCGCCCAGCAGCTTGCCGCTCAGCAGCTTGCCGCGCCATGGATTACGTAGCAGTGTGTTCATAAATGAAGAGGGGGAAAAAAGGTGATTGGATGAGCAGCGCCGATGGAAAGCATTGGCCGCTGTCAACGGCCGCTTTCGTGGCCTAATGTAGCGATAATACAGCTGATTGCCTATGTTTTCACCTGTCAGGCAATTGGCCGTGCGTCAGCCCGATTGCAGCTTCCCATTTTGCCGGGAATAAAACAACCAGTAATTTTTTATTAAGCATTTAATATAAACAATATTTAACGTTCCATGCCCCGGCCCGATGTTGCGCCGCCGGCCCACTTGCTTCCCAACGAGCCCCGGCCGGGCGCTACGCCGCGCGGCTAAGCCACGACCAGGGCGGTTACAAAGAATGATTGGCTGACCCCGATTGATGCAAAATTTGGTTGTTTTTCAGGCAAGCTATTCGGTGTGTTTTTCAATGTGCTGATATTCAGCATTTGTTGATAAAATTCATCATCTGGCGAACGAAAAAAAGCCTCATAAATAAGTTCCATTTCATCCGGAAATTATGATTTTTGGCCCTTAATTTGCTCTAATTCAGCCTCGGATAAGGGGTCGGTTTTTACGCTCTGCATTTCTCCCTGTATCTTGGTTCGCCGAATAGTCGGTAACCACCCGGTTTCGCTTTTTTCACCCTTTTATTACCCCTTTTCACCACTCATGAAAAAATTACTACATCTCTCCACCCTCTTGCTACTGAGCTGGTGCCTGTCGCTGGCCGGGATGCAGCGAGCCTGGGCCTCGCACGCCCAGGCCGGGCAGCTGAGTTACAGCTACGTGAGCACCGCCGCCAACGGCGACCAGACGTACCTGGTGAAAGTCGAGTTCTACCGGGACTGCTCGGGTATCTCCGCTCCCACGTCGTTTACCCTGAACGCCACCAACTCCTGCGGTGCCACGGCCCGCACGGCTACGCTGAACCAGGTGGGTACGCCCATCATCGGCTCGCCCTACTGCGCCAGCTTTCAGGCCCAGGCTACCTGCACCCTGACGGGCTCTTCGCCGGCCAACGCGCTGGCCAACTTTGTGGTTTATACCTATCAGAACACCATCGTGCTGCCCCCGGCCGCCGAGTGGATTCTGAGCATAGAAGAAAGCGCCCGTCCTTCGGTAACCAACCTCTCAACGGGGGGCAACCTGCGCCTGGAGGCGCGGCTCTACTCGCGGATTACGCCCGTGGGCGGTGGCACGCCCATCGTTATCCACAACGATTCGCCGATTTTCTCGCTCACCAACCTGCCCGTGCCCTTCGTGTACGTGAACCAGCAGGCCACCATCTCGTTTGCTGCTGCTGACAACGACCGCCTGAGCGGCCCCAACAACCTGGCCGACTCCCTGGTGTACACCCTGGACCGCCCCCTGAACGGTTGCAACAGCTACGAAACCTACGCTACCTATCCCGGTACCGGCTGCGTGACCCGCGTTGACCCGCGCTGCAACCGCCGCATCATCGACTGCGCTGGCTCTCCCGGCACCTATACTCAAAACCTGCCCATTTCGGTCGCCAACGATACGGTTTACGAAAACGGCAGCACTACCCGCCCGCCCTGCCCCACCAACAACTTCGCAACGGCTACGGTGCGCCCCCGCTTCAGCTTCAACTCGTCGCAGGCCAGCTTCACCTTCACGCCCAACCGCTACCTGAACACTCCTTCGGCCAACGGCGACAACAAATACGTGGTGGTAGGTAAAGTAACCGAATACCGCAAAATCAACGGCCGCTACTACCTCGTGGGCACGTCGCGCCGCGACTTCTTGGTTATCGTGATTGACGGTGCCGGCAACACGGTGCCTTCGAACCCTACCGGCACGGCCGGCCCGCCCCGCAGCGGCGTGGTGCTGAACATCACGCGTGATACCACCGACCTGGAAATCAAGACCTGCAACTACTCGCGCGTTCGCTTCAACTTCACCGACCCCGACAACACGGGCCCGAACCCCCCCACGCCCCGTCAGAACCTGACGGTGTTCTACCCGGCCAACATCAACACCGGCCTGCTGCAGGGTGGCGACATCGGCTCGTTCACGCTCGCCAACAACGGCACGCCCACGCCTTCGGCCACGTTCTACTTCCAGCCCATCTCCTCGCTGGCGGGCACGGTTATTCTGATTCCGCTGCGTATTGAAGATGACGGCTGTCCTGCCAAAGGCATTCAGTACCGCACCATCCGCATTCGCGTGGTGAACTACAAGGGTGCCACGGCCGTGGCCAACATCACCAACCCCGGCCTGGGCAACAGTGCCCCGAACCCGGCCATCTGCCCCGGCGGCTCGCTGCAAATCAACGGCTCGGTTGACCGTCCGGACTCGGTGCGGGTAGCTACTACCGGCGCTGTAATCCTGCAAACGTACTCTTATCAGTGGGTGGCCCTGGGTATCCGCACGCCGGCTCAGGCTGGTCTGCCCACCCTCACCAACACGCAGAACATCACGGTGCGTCCCACCGTTACCACGCGCTACCGCCTGTACATCTCGCCGGTGCAGGGCTTCGGCATTGGCCTGTGCGGCGACACGACTTCGGTACTGGTGCGCGTAGCACCCCAGCCCACGGTGAGCATTGCCGCGAGCAACAGCACCGTCTGCGCCGGCTCGGGTGTGACGCTGACGGCCACGGCCCGCCGCGCTACGGATGCCTTCACGGATACGTACACCTACCGTTGGACCGGCCCGAACGGCTACACCGCCACCGGTGCCAGCGTCACGGTAAACCCAACCGCTCAGAGCACCTACACGGTAGTTGCAACCGGCAACACGACCTATGGCTGCACCGCCACGGCACAGTCCTCGATTTCGGTAGCTCCGGCTGCTGTGGCCAACTTCACCCAGACTGCGGCTATCTCGTCGCGTCCCGGCAGCCTCAGCCTGATTCCGCCGGTAACCTTCGAGTTCAGCTACGCCGCGGCCCTGAACCCGGTAACGCCCGGCTTCCAGATTGACACCGTGCGCTGGACCTACCAGCTGGTGCGCAACGTGAGCGGTGCCGCAGTAACGGCTCCCCAGGTGCGCTTCTCGAACAGCCGCACCACGGCCAGAACCCCTGCCCTGGAGCCCGGCTACTACGCCATCCGTCTGTATGTGAGCACGCGTGCCGCTGGTACCAACTGCCCCGAGGGCGTATTCCTGCAGGAAGTTTTCGTGCCGGACGTAGTTACGCCGAACATCATCACCCCGAACGGCGACAACTACAACGATTACTTCGTGGTGAACTCGACGCAGCGCGGTGGCAAGCTGGAAATCTACAACCGCTGGGGTACCAAGGTGGAAGAGTTCAGCAACTACCAGAACACCTGGAACGCTGACCGCCAGGGCCCGGGCGTGTACTACTACTACATCACCGACAAAGCCGGTGCCAAAACCAAAGGCTGGATTGAGGTAGTGAAGTAACCCTCACCGCACTCAGCCAACAAAAAGAGCCCCGCGAATTTCGCGGGGCTCTTTTTGTTAAGGCCCTTTTTGCGAACCGGGAACGGCGCTCAGCATGGCCGGTTTTCGTGCAGTTGCTGAGGAATATGGCTCACCGCAACCGGTGACGCTCGTTCTTTACCGCGTTTTGCAGCGTCCATTCCACCTCGTGCCGGAAGGCGTGCTGCCGCACCGGGCAGTCGGCCACGAGGCACAGCGAGCACGCGGCAAAGGTGCAGGGGTCGGCGTGCACGAACATCTCCACCTCAACCGCAAAGCGCGCCCGAATGAGCTCCTCAATGTCGTGCAGCTGGGTGTGCACCTGCTCCAGGGTGAAATAGTAGGGCATCTGCATGTGGCAGTCGATGTGCAGGTTGGCGCCGTAGCGCTGCACGCGCAGGTTGTGCACATCAATCCAGGGCGCGCGGCGCTGGGCCTGCAATTCGGCAATGACCTCGGTGACCACGGCCGTGTCGGTTTCATCCATCAGGCCCGATACGGAGCGGCGCACCATGCGCCAGCCATTCACCAGAATGAAGCCGCCCAGCAGCAGGGCCGCGCCGCTGTCGAAGCGCACCATGCCGGTGGCTGCTACCAGCACCAGCGCCCCCGATGACACAATGGAAGTAAGCGCATCGATGTAGAGGTGCTGGCCATCGCCCACCAGCGCCACCGAGTTCAGGCGCTTGCCGGTGCGTACCAGCAGCAGCCCCACCACGAGGTTCACCAAGGCCGTGCTGGCCAGCAGGAGCACACCCCAGTCGGGCCGGGCCACCGGGTGCGGGTGAACGAAGCTTTTGGTGGCGCTGTAGAGGATAAACGCGCCGGCCATAAAAATCAGCCCGCCTTCGAAACCCAGCGACAGATTCTCAACCTTGCCGTGGCCGTAGGGGTGGTTTTCGTCTTTGGGCAGGCCGGCCAGGTACAGGCTGTAGAGCGCGAAGCCGCTGGTGGCCACGTTGATGATGCTTTCCAGGGCATCGGTGAGCACCGCCTGGGAGCGGGTGAGGCGGTAGGCGTAGAACTTGATGGCTACCAGCACAATGCTGACCACGAGGGAAAGCAAGCCGAGCCGGTATTTGGTTTGGGAAGAGGTCATGCAAGGGGGAGTTGGCCACAAAGGTCGGGCTTTTGGGACTAGCGGCCGGACAAGTTTGGGCGATACACAAGCCGCTTTCGGCTGGCCGGGCGAAACCTTTTCAGTAAAATCCAGTATTTAAACCGGTCAAAAATAATTTTTAGGGTAGTCTAAAAATTGTGTATATTTGTTAAAACCATCTGCTTATCGTGCCTCCTCTTACTGCTGCCGAGTCGAAAACACCTGTTCCCGAAGCCGGCTGGCGCCACGCCCGGCGCGGCAACTCGCTGAGCGAAGTGTACGCCAGCATCAAGGTGCCGGCGGCCAATGCGTCGTTCTGGCGCAAGCTCATGGCGTTTTGGGGGCCGGGCCTGCTGGTAGCCGTGGGCTACATGGACCCCGGCAACTGGGCCACCGACCTGGCCGGCGGCGCGCGCTACGGCTACACGCTGCTGTCGGTAGTGCTGATTTCCAACTTGTTTGCCATGCTGCTCCAGCACCTGGCCGCCAAGCTGGGCATCGTGACCGGCCGCGACCTGGCCCAGGCCTGCCGCGACCACTACTCGCGCCCCGTGAGCCTGGTGCTGTGGGGCCTGTGCGAAATCGCCATTGCCGCCTGCGACCTGGCCGAAGTCATCGGCTCGGCCATTGCGCTGAACCTGCTTTTCGGCCTGCCGCTGGCCTGGGGCGTAGTGCTTACCACGCTCGATGTGCTGGTGGTGCTGTTCTTCCAGAGCAAGGGTTTTCGGGTTATCGAAAGCCTGGTGGCGGGACTTATCATGCTCATTTTCGGCTGCTTCCTCTACGAAATCCTGGTATCGCACCCCGACTGGCTGTTGCTGAGCAAGGGCCTGGTGCCGCAGCCCGAAATCGTGACCAATCCGCAGATGCTGTATGTGGCCATCGGCATTCTGGGCGCTACGGTGATGCCGCACAACCTGTACCTGCACTCCAGCATCGTGCAAACGCGCGACTTTCCGAAGGACGAGCCCGGCAAGCGCTCGGCCATCAAGTTTGCCACCATCGACTCGACGCTGGCGCTGTTTCTGGCGTTTTTTGTGAATGCGGCCATCCTCGTTACGGCTGCGGCTGCCTTCCACGGCAAAGGCCACGAGAACGTGGCCGACATTGCCGATGCCTACCAGTTGCTGACGCCGGTGCTGGGCGCGGGCGCGGCCAGTGTGCTCTTCGCCGTGGCCCTGCTGGCCTCGGGCCAGAACTCGACCCTGACCGGCACCCTGGCCGGCCAGATTGTGATGGAAGGCTTCCTCGATTTGAAGCTGAAGCCCTGGCTGCGCCGGCTCATCACGCGGCTCATTGCCGTGGTGCCCGCCCTGATTGTGGCGCTGCTCTACGGCGAGAAAGGCACCGGGCAGCTGCTGGTGCTCAGTCAGGTTATCCTGTCGCTACAGCTCAGCTTTGCGGTGGTGCCGCTGGTGCTATTTACTGGTAGCAAGGCCAAGATGGGCGTATTTGTGAACCGACCCTGGGTGCAGGTGGTGGCCTGGGCGGTGTCCGGCATCATCATTCTGCTAAACGTGTTTTTGCTCTGGCAAACCTTCGCAGGCTAGCGAAGCCCTGAATCGGCGGGTTATCGGAAGTCACTTATTGCGTGACGCGGACTTGCTATGCCCTTTTGCATCGAATAAATCGACTATGAAAATAATAGCTTTACTGTTTTTGATATTGCCGCAGCTGCTGATGGCTCAGGCACTAACAATTATCGGAACGGTGCGCGATGCGCAACGCCAGCCGGTGTCGTTTGCCAGCGTGGCGGTGCTCGGCACGGCCCTTGGTGCCACGGCCGATGCGCAAGGGCGCTTCAGCCTGGACGGTGCGCCGGCTTCTGCGCAGTTACGGCTGCAGGCCAGCGCGGTCGGCTTCACGCCAGTAGTGAAAACCGTTAACCCAGCAATGGGCTTGAAGGTAGATTTTACCCTGACCGCCGCCGCCGCCGCCCTCACCGAAGTGGTGGTGACGGGCGTGGGCCGGGCCACCGAAATCCGCCGCAGCCCCGTGCCCATTGCGGCCCTGAGCAAGCGCGAGATGCAGCTCAACGCCAACACCAATGCCATTGATGCGGCCGTGCGGGGCGTGCCGGGCCTGAGTGCCGTCACCACCGGCCCCAACATCAGCAAGCCGTTCATTCGGGGGCTGGGCTACAACCGCGTGCTGACCATGTACAACGGCCTGCGCCAGGAAGGCCAGCAGTGGGGCGACGAGCACGGCCTCGAAGTAGATGGCTATGATATTGACCGCGTGGAGGTAGTGAAAGGCCCCGCCAGCCTGCTCTACGGCTCCGATGCCGTGGCCGGCGTGGTGAACCTGCTGCCCGCCCTGCCCAGCGGCCCCGAAGGCAGGCTGGGCGGCGATGCGGTGGCTGAATACCAGAGCGTCAACGGCCTGTTCGGTAATTCGCTGGGGCTGAACTACCAGAAAAACGGCTTCCAGACCAGCCTGCGGGCCAGCCACCGCCTGGCCCGCGACTACCGCAACGCCGTGGACGGCCTCGTGTACAACACCGGTTTTCGGGAGCTGACGGTGACGGGCATGGTGGGCGTGCAGAAAAGCTGGGGCAGCTCGCACCTGTACCTGACGGCCTACGACGACCAGCAGGAAATCCCCGACGGCAGCCGCGACTCGCTCAGCCGCCGCTTCACCCGGCAGGTAGGGGAGGGGATTTACGATGACATCAAAAGCCGGCCGCTGGTGACGGATGGCGAATTGAAATCCTACCAAATCAGTGCTTTGCGCCAGTACATTCAGCACTATCGGGTGTTCAGCCGCAGCACGTTCCGGCTGGGCGAAGGTGAGTTGCGCCTGCTGCTGGGGGTGCAGCAAAACCACCGGCAGGAGTTCAACCACCCCACCGCCCCCGGCCAGCCCGGCCTCGACCTGCGCCTGACCACCTACAGCTACGATGCCCGCTACCTGCTGCCCGCTTGGCACGGCGTCGAAATCACCGTTGGCGGCAACGGCATGACGCAAGTCAACCGCCACCAGGATGCCACCGATTTCCCCATCCCGGCCTATACGCTGGCCGATTTGGGCGGCTTCGGGGTGCTGAAGAAAGCTTTCGGGGCGCTGGAGCTAACCGGGGGCCTGCGCTACGACACGCGGGTGATTCGCTGGGCCGATTTCTACGTGGCCCCGAACCCTGCCACCGGCTTTGCGGGGGCTGCCGGGCCGGGCACGGCGGGCAGCGAGCTGCCGTTTCCCTCATTTCGGAATACCTACCAGGGCGTGTCGGCCAGCCTGGGCGGGAGCTATGCGCTGAGCACGCGCCTCACGCTGCGGGCCAACGTGGCGCGGGGCTACCGCGCCCCCAACATCCCCGAAATCGGCTCGAACGGCCTCGACCCCGGCGCGCACATCGTGTACTTGGGCAACCGCGACTTCCGGCCCGAATTCAGCCTGCAGGAGGATGTGGGCGTGTTGTGGCAGTCGCCCGGCTGGGAGGCCAGCGCCGAAATCTTCCACAACTACGTGCAGCATTTCATTTACCAGGCCCGTCTGTCTGATGCCGCCGGCCAGCCCGTGGAAATCGTGCCCGGCAACGCCACCTACCAGTACCAGCAGGCCGCCGCCCGGCTCTACGGGGCCGAAGTCAGCGTGAACATTCACCCGGCGGCCCTGCCGTGGCTGAGCTGGCGCAGCGGCGCGGCCCTGGTGCGCGGCCTCAACGAAAACGCCCCGCTGCTGGACCGCCTCGGCGCGGCGGCCCGCTACCTGCCGCTCATTCCGCCGCCGCAGGCCCGAACCGAGTTGCGCCTGACGGCCCCTGCCCGGCCCGGCCGCCTGGCCGAAACCTACTTCCGCATCGGCCTCGACTGCGTGGCCCGCCAACATCAGTTCTACGCCGTGGACGGGGCCGAAACCGCCACTGCCGGCTACGTGCTGCTGGGCCTGGGGGCGGGCACCACCTTCCGCACCCGCGCCGGCCGCGACGCGGTACAGCTGTTTCTGCAAGCCGATAACGTGTTCAATACCAGTTATCAGGCGCACCTCAACCGGCTGAAATACTTCGAGTACTACGCGGCCTCGCCCAACGGCCGCAGCGGCATCTACAACCCCGGCCGCAACCTGGGCGTGAAGGTGGTGGTGCCGTTTTGAGGAAGCCAAAGGCCGGTCTGAATGAAGTGAATGCCGGCGTTACGGCTTCCTGCCCCGTACAGGGCCCATGAAACACCTTTTCTGGCTCATTTTCCTGTTGCCGGCGGCAAGCTATGCGCAGGCCCCACCGAAAGCCTCGCCCTACGATTCGGCCCACTTTAGCTGGCGCAAGCCGGTGCCGCGCAACCGCCTGCGCGAGCTGCAGCCCGACCGCCCCGGCATCACCGAAAGCCCCTTTACCGTGGATGCCGGCCACGCGCAGGTCGAGGTGGATGCCCTTCGCCTCAGCAACAGCGGCTCCGGCAACGACGACCAGCGCCGCGAGCTGCACCTGGCCTACACCATGTTCAAGCTGGGCCTGAGCCGCCGCACCGATGTGCAGCTGGAAGTGCCGCTCTACAGCATTGAGAAGCAACGGACCACCGGCACCAGCGACTGGCAGGAGCGCACCGCCGGCTTCGGCGACGTGACCGTGCGCGTGAAGCACAACTTCCTGGGCGACGACCAGAACGGCTCGCTGGCCATGGCCGTCATCGGCTACGTGCGGCTGCCCAGCGGCGGCTCCACCGGCAGCGGCGGGGCCGAATACGGCGTGGTGCTGCCCATCGACCTGGAGCTGAGCGACAACCTCAACCTGGAAGCTCAGCTTGAAACCGACCTGAGCTACGACCGGGACCAGGCCCAGCGCTTTGTGCGCCTCATGCCCTCGGCCGCGCTGGAGTGGGACTTTGCCAAAAAAGTGGGCGTCGTCATCGAAGGCGTGACGCAGTGGAACACCGAGCAGCGCCGCTGGCAGGCCTCCACCAACCTTGCCCCGATTTTCAAAGTCACCGACAACCTGCAGCTCGACCTCGGCACCCACCTGGCCCTGAACCGCCTCAGCGACCACGAGTATTTTGTGGGCTTCACGTTTCGGCGCTGAGAAAAGCGGCGCTCAGGATGACCGGCGATTTCTCAGACGACAGGCGACTTCTGCTTACCTTTGCGCCTGCAATGGTGCCAGACCCCACTCCCGGGGCGCGGCTGAAAAGGGAATCCGGTTCGATGCCGGAGCTGTCCCCGCAACTGTACGCTCCACATCGGGGCGGGCCACGATGCCACTTTTTAGCTGCTGACTATCAGCGGCTAAATGGGAAGGCGGCCCGCCCGGCGGAGCAAGCCAGGAGACCTGCCAGGGCACTCACAGGTTCAGCATTCGCGGAGGACGAATGGAGAAAGAGAACAGCGGCCACCCCCGGGCAGCCGGATTACCCCCTGTTTTTCGGCCTCGGTCTGACGGTGGCTGGCTTCGAAAGAAGCGGGTCCGCGCCAGATTTTGAATCGAATTTTCTTCGCCGAAAATTTGATTCCGCTGCGTTCATTTTTCTTTAAGCCGACGGCCTTCTGGGGCGGGGTAATGGTGCTGTGCGCTGCCGGCCCGGCTGCGGCGCAGCAGCCCGCCCGCCCGGCCCCGCCCGATTCGGCGCAGCTCTCGCGGCGGCGGCACCGCCTGGCCGAGGTGCAGGTGCGGGCCGTGGGGCCGGAGCGCTTCGCCACCGGCAGCCGGCACTACGCCGCCGATTCGGTGACCCTGAGCCAGTACCGCAACGGCACCGTGGCCGAGCTGCTGCAGGAGCGCACACCATTGTATATCAAGAATTACGGGCCGGGGCAGCTGGCTTCCATCTCCATTCGGGGCACCTCGGCCCAGCACACGGCCGTGCTCTGGAATGGCCTGAACATCACCTTGCCCACGCTGGGCCAGAACGACTTTGCCCTGCTGCCCGTGGGCGCCAATACCAGCCTGGCGGTGCAGCCCGGCCCGGCCGCCGCGCTCTACGGCAGTGGGGCCATTGGCGGGGCGGTGCTGCTGAACACCGCGCCCGACTGGCAGCCCGGCATCCGGGGCACGGTGCAGGCCGATGCGGGCAGCTTTGGCCTGCGCGGCAGCAGCCTCAATGCCTCGGGCGCCAGCGGCGCGGTGGCGGTGCGCGTGGCTGCCAGCTACCGGCAGGCCGACAATAACTACCCCTACACCACGCAGGAGTTCAGCGGACCGGTGCGGCATCTGCTGACCGGCGCGGCCCTGCGCCACCAGTGGAGCCTGGCCCCGGAAGTGGCCCTGCGGCTGGGCACGGCCGGCCAGCTCACGGCCAGCGCCTGGCTCACCGATACCGACCGGGAAGTGGAGCCCGCCGCCGGCGTGGTGCGCAACGCCCGCCAGTACGACCAGAGCCGACGCTTCGTGCTGGGCTACCGTCGCCTGGCGTCGGCGCGGGCGCAGTGGGCCGTGCGTGCCGCCTGGTTTGAGGACGTGCTGAACTACCACGACCTCACCATTCTGAGCGACTCGCGGGTGCGCACCACCCAGGCCCAGGCCGAGTACACGGCCGCCGTGGGCCGCCGGGGCTCGCTGCGCCTGGGAGCTGAGGTACAGCACTTCAACGCCGCTTTCAGCGAATACCTGAACCCGGTGACGACGGAAAACCGCGCCGCCGCCTTTGCCCTGTTTCGCTACGACCCGCACCCCGGCCTGCGCCTCACCGCCAACCTGCGCCAGGCCGCGCTGCCCCAGGGCCGGCCCCTCACGCCCACGCTGGGCCTGGAGTGGGACCTGTGGACGAGCGGCCCGGCTGACTCACTCACCCATTCCCCTGGTCACTCCCTCACCTTCAAGGCCAGCGTGGCCCGCAGCTACCGTGCGCCCACGCTGAATGAGCGGTACTACAACCCCGGCGGCAACCCCGGCCTGCGCCCCGAAACCGGCCTGGGCTACGAAGCCGGCCTGCTGCATCGCATCAGTCCGGCGCCGCGCACCACGCTGCAAACCGAGCTCACCGGCTACCGCCAGCTGGTGAACGACTGGGTGCAGTGGACCCCCGGCCCCGAAGGGTTCTGGCGGCCCCGCAACCTGCGGCAGGTCCAGACCCAGGGCCTCGAAGCCAGCTCGGCGCTCACGCTGCGGCGCGGCGCGCACCGCCTCACGGCCCGGGCGGCCTACTCGCTCACCAGCGCCCGCACCAGCCAGCCCACTGCCGACGACCCCGTGCCCGCCGGCCAGCCGCTGCCCTACGTGCCGGCGCACACCGGCGCCATCAGCCTCGACTATGCCTGGCGGGGCTGGCGCATTGGCGCTACCAGCAACGCCAGCAGCTACCGCTACACCGATGCCACCGCCCGCGCCTACCTGCCCAGCTACGCGGTGCTGGGGGGCAGCCTGAGCTACACCCTGCACCCCGGCGCGGGCCTCGAAGCCCTGCTGCTGCTGCAGGCCACCAACCTGCTCGACCACACCTACGAGAGCTACGAAGGCCGGCCGGCTCCGCCCCGGGCCTTCGGGTGCAGCCTGCGCGTGGGCTGGCGCTAATGCTTGATTACCAATCTTTAATCCCCAATTTCTTTTTACTCATGCGTTTTTCTAAACTCCTCACTTTCCCCGTGCTGGCCCTGCTGGCCCTGGCCAGCTGCAGCCCCGACAACGAGACCACGACCGCGCCCTCATCCGACAATAACAGTGTGTATGTCCTCAACGAAGGGCCATTTTCCAATGGCACCGGCGTGGGCACCGTTTCGTTGTTCGATAAAACGTCGAAAGCCGTGACCAACGACCTGTTTCAGAGCGTGAACGGCCGCCGACTGGGCAACCTTACCCAAAGCATGGCCGTGCGCGACAAGCGCGGCTACATCGTGATGAACGGCTCGAACAAGGTGGAAGTCGTGTCGCTGCCCGATTTCAAGTCCGTGGGCGTGATTAATGGCCTGCAAAGCCCGCGCTACATCCTGCCCATCAGCACCAGCCGGGCCTACGTGACGCAGTGGGGCAACTACAGCACGGTGCGGGCCGGCATTAAAATCGTGGATTTGATTACCAACACCGTGGTCGACAGCATTGCCACCGGCTCCACGCCCGGCCGCCTCACCCTGGCCGGCGGCAAGGTATTCGTGGCCAACTCGGGCAGCGGCACCGTCACCGTCATCGACCCCGCCACCAACCGCGTCACCAATACCCTGACCGTGGGCGCGTCGCCTAACAGCTTCGCCCTCGACAAAAATGCCCGCCTCTGGGTGCTGTGCGGCGGCAACGTGGTGTACACGAGCAACTACAGCGCCGTCGACTACGGCCTTACCACGGCCGGCAGCCTCTACAGCATTGACCCCGCCAACCCCACCACCGGCACCACCACGCGCACGTTTGCCAGCAACCTCTTTGCCCCCAGCGACCTGCAGGCCAATGGCGCGGGCGACCAGCTCTACTTCCGCGCCGTGAATGCCTTCACCGGCAACGGGGCCGTGGTGCGCTTCGGCATTGCCGATGCCGCCCTGCCTTCGCTCACCACGCCGTTCATCACCGGGCAGTTCTACGGCCTGGGCATCGACCCCATCAGCGGCACAATCTATACCGGCACCGGCACGTTCTCCGCCGATAAAATGGCCCGCTACCAGACCGATGGCACCAAAATCGACGAAACCACGGTGGGCGCCGGCCCCAACGGCTTCGTGTTCTACTAAACCATCCTTCTTTTCCACACCTGCTTCTTTCTGCATAAAAAGGAAAAAGTCCCTCGCCGCCAGGTGAGGGACTTTTTTAATGGCCGGGAAGCGCCGCTGCTTAGTCGGCGATGCCGTCGTGGTTGCGGTCGGTGGCTTCGCCGGCGGCTTTGTAGAGCTCCTTGCCGGTGGGGCGGTGGGTGGTGTCGCGCGAGAGGCCGGCCGTGGCCGAGTCGCCGCCCGCTACGCCGTCCTGCGGGGCGGCGGGCCCTTTTTTGGTGTAGCCGCGCTCTACGTTGGTATCGCCTTCTTTGGTGCCGGAGCTGCAGGCACTCAGCGAAGCGGTGAGGGCGAAAGCCACGGCAACGGGGCGGAGGAGGGATTTCAGAAGCATGAAAACGAGGGAGTGGGGGTGTGAAAGATGTGCGACGTTGCAAGGTAAAGAAATAACCTCCCGCCGCGCAACCCGAACCTGCCGGCCCGGGTACGGTTGTAGCGGGGCGTGCGCCTCGTAGGTTACACGCCTTCCCTCATTCCCGTACATTTTCGCTCATGTCTTCTCTCTCCGCCGCCGCCGTGCCCGCCCCGGCCTACACCTACGCTGAGTTCCGGGCGCTGGTGCGCGACCTGGCCGCCGGCCGCCGCACCACCGGCCCCGAGCAGTCGCCGGGCCTCATCCGCTATACCGACCAGAACCAGGGCCACCTCGACCGCGCCTACGTGCTGCCGCTGCTGCCCGGGCTGGTCGAAACCCTGCGCACGCTGCCCCGGCCCGAGCAGTGGCTGGTGCTGGCCGAAGCCTGGTGCGGCGACACGGCCCACGTGCTGCCCATCCTGGCGCACCTGGCCGACGAAAGCGCCGGCCGCGTGCGCCTGCACGTCCTGCTCCGCTCCGAGCACCCGGCGCTGATGGCCGCCCACCAGACCAACGGCAAAAACAGCATTCCCAAGCTCATCCGGCGCGATGCCGCCACCGGGGCCGACCTCGGCGACTGGGGCCCGCGCCCGGCCGCCGCGCAGGAGCTGGCCCACCGCCTGCACGGCGATAAGCTGCTGCATACCAATCAGGTAGTGAAGGGCATGAACGACTGGTACGCGGCCGACAACGGCCAGGCGGTGCAGCACGAGCTGCTGGCGCTGCTGGGCGGGCAGCAGGTAGTTAAATAGATTTCGCGTATTTTCACCGTCCCGAATTCATAAAATTATGGCATTACCCCTGCGTGCCCGCCTTCAGAAACACGTTGCCGCCTGGCCCTGGCGGCGGGTGGGCGTGCTGGCAGGCATCAGCTTCGGGCTGGCACTAATGCTGGTCATTTATCTGTTTGGGGTGAGCGACCATTTTTTTAGCCGACTTTTTTCTGCCTTTTTCGTATTGTGCTGGCTGTTGGCGGTTACCTTCCTGGCCGTGGTGCCGTTCGTGACCTGGGCCACCGCCCATTGGTTTGGGCGGGGCTGGACTGAAGTCTCCACGCCGGCCCCGCGCCCACGCCGGGCGTCGGCGGGTGCTGCCACAGCGCGTTCTCATTCTTCACCGGCTGCCTCGCGGCGGCCCGAAAAATCGTAAAGCCCTTGAAAACTAATCTGCTGCATATCAAAAATATGGTGTGCCCCCGCTGCGTGGAGGCCGTGCATAGTCTATTGGAGCGCGCCGGCTACCGGCCCAAAGCGGTTTCGCTGGGCGTGGCCGAGCTGGACGACAGCACCCCCGCCGACCCCGAAGCCTTGGCGCCGCTGCTGCACGCCGCCGGCTTCGAGCTGCTGCGCGGCCGGGCCGAGCAGCTGACCGAGCAAATCAAAGGCACCCTGGCCGAATACCTGGAGCACCTGCGCACCGCCCGCTCGCCGCTCACCACCTCGGCCTTTCTGACCGACCGTTTCGCCGCCACTTACTCGCACCTGAGCAAGGTGTTTTCGCGCACGGCCCACCTCACCATCGAGAAATACCTCATCCGCCTCAAAATTGAGCGCGTGAAGGAGCTGCTCAGCTACGGCGAGCTCACCCTGAACCAGATAGCCGACCAGATGCGCTACAGCTCCGGCCAGCACTTGAGCAACCAGTTCCGTCAGGTGACGGGCTATTCCGTGAGCGAATTCCGCCGCCTGATGACCCCCGAGCGCATGTCGCTGGACGCGCTGGCGTAAGCGGGAAAGCGTCTGGCATCGCGAGGCGTAGCCGAAGCAATCGGTCCCGTGCTCAGCGACAAGCCTTGTAAAGTGAAAAGCCCCGGCTCTGAGCAGAGCCGGGGCTTTTTGTGTGGCACAGGTGTAAGCCAAGGCTTATGCCGCGTACTCCTGGCACGCCTGCACGCAGGCCTGGCAGGCTTTGGCGCATTGCAGGCAGTGGTCGTGCGGGTGCCTGGCGCACTCGTTGTGGCACTTCTGGCAAATTTCGATGCACTCGTTCAGCACATGCTGGGCGTGGTCGGAACCCCGGGCGATGAAGGCGGCGGTGAGGCGGCAGATGTCGGCGCAGTCGCGGTCGAGGCGGATGCAGGGCACCATCATTTTGAGGTCTTTTTCGTCGAGGCAGGCATCGGCGCACAGCTCGCAGGCGGCAATGCAGCGGCTGAGGGCATCGAGGACGGCTTGGTTGTGCTGGCGGGCGCGGGGAGCGGGCGTGTGCATGGGAAGGAAGGGGCTGGTAAATGGATTGATGGATAGTATTGCCTACGGGGAAGGCCGGCCTCGCGGTCATGCAGGATTTCGGCCTGGGGCCAATACTATCTTGTCTGCCCGCCGAGCCGCTGCTGCGCCCGACCTTTGCCCCAAATTGAACCCCCGCGCCCGCTGCCGGGTTAGTCCCCACTGTGCCTACTGCCTCGCCCCGCATCCTGCTGCTCACGCCGCCGCTCACGCAGCTCAACACGCCGTACCCGGCCACGGCCTACATCAAGGGCTTCCTCACGGGGCGCGGCTACGCCGCGACGCAGGCCGACCTGGGCCTGCAACTGGTGCTGCGCCTGTTTTCGGAAGCTGGGCTCAAGCGCGTTTTTCAGGAAATCGAAGCCGGCGATTTTGACCTCAGCGACAATGCCCGGCGCATGCTGCGGCTCCAGAACCGCTACCTTGCCACCATCGGTCCGGTCATCCGGTTTCTGCAAAACAAAGACCTCACGCTGGCCCCGCGCATCTGCCACGGCCGTTTCCTGCCCGAAGCCAGCCGCTTCGACAACGTGGCCGACCTCGAAACCGCCTTCGGCACCATGGGCCTGACGGACCAGGCCCGGCACCTGGCCACGCTCTACCTCGAAGACCTCGCCGACCTCATCAAGGAAACCGTGGGGCCGCACTTTGGCTTCTCGCGCTACGCCGAGAAGCTGGCCCTCTCCGCCACCAGCTTCGAGCCCCTGCACCGGGAGCTGGAAGCCGCCCCCAACCTGCTCGACCAGATGCTGCTGGAGGAGCTGGAGCCGCTGCTGGAACGCGTGAAACCGGATGTGGTGGGCTTCACCGTGCCCTTCCCCGGCAACCTCTACGGCGCCCTGCGCCTGGCCAGGCACATCAAGCAAACCCGCCCCGAAACCGTGACCATCATGGGCGGCGGCTACCCCAACACGGAGCTGCGCGACATCCGGGAGCCCCGCTTTTTCGATTACATCGACTACCTGACGCTGGACGACGGCGAAGGGCCGTGGCTGCGGCTGCTGGAGTATTTGGGTAACCGTTGTCATCCTGAGCGCAGCGAAGGACCTTTTCCCGCTGAGCAAAGAAGTAACGGCGTTGCTGCCGTGCTTGAGCGTGAGAAGGTCCTTTGTTCCGCTCAGGATGACAGGAAATTATTACAGCGCACCTTTTTGCGCGACGAAGCCGGCGAAATCCAGTACGTCAACCACCCGTTTCCCGACATTCCGCACCCTGAAGTAGGCACGCCCGACTACTCCGACCTGCCCCTCACCGAGTACCTCTCGGTGCTGGAAGTGCTGAACCCCATGCACCGCCTCTGGAGCGACGGCCGCTGGAACAAGCTCACCGTGGCCCACGGCTGCTACTGGAAGCGCTGCTCGTTTTGCGACGTAACGCTCGATTACATAAGTCGTTACGAAACGGCCCCCAGCGCCCTGCTGGTCGACCGCATCGAGCAAATCATCAAGCAAACCGGCCAGACCGGCTTTCACTTCGTGGACGAGGCTGCCCCGCCCCTGGCCCTGCGCGACCTGGCCGTGGAGCTGCTCAAGCGCCGGGTGCCCATCACCTGGTGGGGCAACATTCGGTTCGAGAAAACCTTCTCGGCCGACCTCTGCCGGCTGCTGGCTGCCTCGGGCTGCATTGCGGTGAGCGGCGGGCTCGAAGTGGCTTCGGACCGGCTTTTGGCGCTGATGGAGAAGGGCGTGACCATTGCGCAGGTGGCCCGTGTGGCCGATGGTTTTACCCAGGCCGGCATCATGGTGCACGCCTACCTGATGTATGGCTTTCCGACCCAAACCGCCCAGGAAACCATCGACAGCCTCGAAGTGGTGCGCCAATTATTCGCCGCCGGCGTGGTGCAAAGCGGCTACTGGCACCGCTTCTCGATGACGGCCCACTCGCCCGTGGGCAAAAATCCGGCGAAGTACCAGGTGGCCGCCATCGGCCCCGAGCCCGCCGGCTTTGCCTGGAACGACCTGTGGCACGACGACCCCCTCGGCACCGACCACGAGGCGTTTGGCCCCGGCCTGGCCAAGTCGCTCTACAACTACCTGCACGGCGTAGCGCTCGATGAGCCGCTGGCCCGCTGGTTCGATTTCAAAACGCCGCGCCCGGCCACCCCGCGCCACCTCGTGCAGCAGGCCCTGCAAGCGCCCGAGAAACCCGACTTTGCCCGGCAAAACCAGCGCCTGTTCTGGCTCGGCAACGCCCCCGACATCCGCCTCGAGCCCGGCAAAAAAGCGCCCCGGGCCGTGCTCACCTGCTACGAGCAGGCCGAGGATTTTGAGGTGAAAACCACCGAGGCCGCCGGCCGCTGGCTGCACCAGCTGCTCGCCCGGCTCAGCCACGACTACGACACGAAAGTGCTGGTGAAGGACGCGGCGGCCAGCTTTCCGAAATCGGAAGGTGCCTTTGAGGCGTTTCTGCAAAGCCCGGCCTGGGCGCTGCTGCGGGAGAAGGGGTTATTGATTATTTAACAGGACAATGAGATAGAAATAGTGGTATTGGAATGTGGAGCGACGACGCGTAATTTGGGCCAGAAAACCAACTGATTAGCGTATGTCTCTGCATTTCTACCGTAGCCTTACGTTGCTGGCTTGTTTGCTAAGCATGGGTATGGGGCGAGCTTTGGCCCAGCCCGAAACCATAGCTGTGGGCCCCAGCCATACCCTGGCTATTCACGCCGATGGCACCCTGTGGGGCTGCGGCTACAACGCCGATGGCCGCCTGGGGGACGGCACCACTACCTCTCGCATTCGCCCGGTCCGAATTGGTACGGGCACCACCTGGCGCACGGTGAGTGTAGGAAATGCGCCGAACTACAGCTATGCGCTAGCCCTGAAAACGGATGGCTCCTTGTGGAGCTGGGGCCACAACGTGGCGGCACTGGGGTATTATGCCATGTACGATGTGCTGGCGCCTCAGCTGGTATCAGCGGGCCCGTGGGCCTGCGCCGCTGCTGGCACGGAGCACAGCGTGGCGGTGCGGGCCGATGGCACGCTCTGGACCTGGGGCAGCAACACCATTGGCCAATTGGGCAATGGCGGTACTACCGCCCAGGGGGGACCTACCCAGGTAGGCACCGATACCGACTGGGCGAGCGTGAGCGCGGGCACCAACTACACGCTGGCTCTGAAAACCAACGGCACGCTCTGGGCCTGGGGACGTGGCCAGAATCTGGGCATTCCCAACGTTGGCCTATATAACCCTTCTCCTACCCGGATAGGAACCGCTTCTAACTGGGTGCGTATCAGTGCCGGAGAATTCTCACTAGGCATCCGGGCCGATGGCACGCTATGGGGCTGGGGCAACAACATCTATAACGTGCTGGATGCGGGAAACCCAAACGACGTTGACGCACCTCGGCAACTAGTGCCCGGTACTACCTGGAGCCGCGTAGCCGGCGGTTCGGCAGCCCACATTCTGGCCACTCAGACTAATGGCACTTTGTGGAGCTGGGGCAGAAATGGGCGAGGCAGTTTAGGCGATGGGTCGCGCACTGATTCGACCATTCCTGTGCAGGTAGGAAGTAGCAATACCTGGAGCCGGGTGGCTGCCGGAGGCTTTACTTCGGCCGCTGACCAAACCGATGGCACCCTGTGGATGTGGGGTGGCAATGAATACGGACAATCGGGCGACCCTACCCTCACGCTGGCAAAAATTCCGGTGCCAACGCAGGTGGGCACGGCCGCCAACTGGACAACCCCCGCCGCCACTACCAGCACGAGCATGGGCTTACGGGCCGATAACAGCCTCTGGACCTGGGGTAGCGACTACATCGGCCTGCTGGGCGACGGCCCCCTGGCCAATCGGCAAACCGTTGCCCGGATTGACTCACCGGCTACGTATATTCATCTGAGCGGCAACAGTATCCACGTGCTGGCCCTGCGCGCCGACAGTTCCTTGTGGGCGTGGGGCGACAACCAATTCGGGCAACTGGGCGACGGCACCACCACCGCCCGCCTGGCGCCCACCAGTGTTTCGGCAAGCCATTGGAAGCAATTGGCAACGAGCGGCAATAACTCCCTGGCCATTCGGGCCGATGGAACGCTCTGGGGCTGGGGCGATAATACCTATGGGCAGCTCGGCGACGGCACCACCACGCAACGTACCCAGCCGGTCCAGGTTGGCACCGACCGGGACTGGAAGCAAGTCGTGTGCGCCACCGGTCCCACCCTGGCCCTGCGCACCGATGGCAGCCTCTGGGCCTGGGGCGGCCCGGGACTGTTTGGCAACGGCAGCAGCAGCAGTGGCAGCAATCAGCGCACGCCCTTACGCATTGGCACCGTCACCACCTGGGCGCAGCTGGCGACTTCCGGGGGGCACGTATTGGCCCTGCGCACCGACGGCAGCTTGTGGGCCTGGGGCAATAACACCGTAGGGGAATTGGGCGATGGCACGACCACCTACCGCAGCACACCGGTTCGCATCGGCACGGCTACCGATTGGAGCACCGTTGCCACCGGTCCGGATGACAGCTATGAACCGTTCTCGATGGCCCTGAAACGCAATGGAACCCTCTGGACTTGGGGCAATAATTATTTCGGGCAGTTAGGTTCCGCCACTGGAACCTTGACGTATCGAACGTTGCCCACGCAGGTGGGCAACGCTATCTGGACGGCCATTGCGGCCGGCGGAACACACGCCCTCGGTGTGCAGGCCAACGGTACATTCTGGGCGTGGGGCAACAACAGCAGTGGCCAAAGCGGCATTCCTTCGTTCAGCTTGCGGCCTGCCAGCGTGCAGACGGGCATGCGGCCCGCCACGTCGTTTTCGCTGGCATCTATAAGCCCCGGTGTCGGCGCGGCAGGGGCCACCGTTACCCTCACGGGCGTGGGACTGGGCGCAGCCCAGCTGGTCACGTTTGGCGGTGTGGCAGCGCCGGGTTTCACCGTGAACGCGGCCGGTACGGTGCTTACGGTAGCAGTACCAGCCGGAGCGGTATCGGGCCGAGTAGCTATTCTCGGACCCGATGGCACGGCCTGGAGCCAGACGCCCTTTCAGGTGCTGGCAGCCCCTGCCATTAGTAGCTTTGCGCCAGCTACGGCCGCGCCGGGCACCACCATCACCGTCATGGGTACCAACCTCACCGGCGCCACCAGCGTACTGCTGGGAGGCGTAGCCATCACGGGTTTCGTGGTGAATGCTGCCGGCACCGCGCTGACGTTTATGGTGCCGGCTGGCAGCACTGGCGGCTTCATCAGCGTGAGCACACCGCTGGGAGCAGGCACTTCGGCTACGCCGCTGGGCATTGTGCTGGCCACGGCCGCAATAGGGCCGGCGGCTGGCATAACGGTGGCGCCGGTGCCCGTACGGGTGGGCCAGCCACTGCAACTGAGTGCTTTACCAACCGGGCCCCTTACGGTCGTCTTGTTCAATAGCCTGGGGCAGCGAATGGGGGGTGCTGCTTGGCCCGCCGCCCACAGTGCCGAAGCCGTATTGGATTGGGTGCCGGCCACCCCGGGGCTGTACATCCTGTCGGTTACTACGCCCACTCAAGTGCTAACCCGGCGGATAATGGTAGAGTAACTGCTGGCAATTGCCGGGCTTACCGGTTGCGTATCCACTCCACTACTTCGCCCGGCAGCCCGGGCCCAAACTGGGGGCCCAGCGGGCCGGGCAGCAGCAAATCCGGACCTGTGGCGCGGTAGCTGCGCACCAGTATTCCGCGCTGGCCGCCCGTCGCCCGCCGCAGCGTGGCCGCGCCGGCGGTAGCCGCCGTGCCCCCATACAGGCCCAGAACCGGCAGCTTCCGGCTCTTCAATTCCCGAAATGCCGTGCGGGCATCGGGGCCAATCATTGCGTTTTGGACAATAAAAAAGGCCGGTCGGGGGGCACCGGGCTCCGTCAGTGCCGACGCCAGCGCCGTGGCCCGGCGCCCGGTGGCCCAGGCGCCCAGGCTGGTGGTGTCGGCCCCGGCCGTGCCGTGCAAAAAGCGGAGGCCTGCCTGCAGGCGCGGGGTTTCGGCCGTCGTCGTGGCCGAATCCGCCGCCGTGGGCAGCAGCAGCGTAATGATGCCTTCGCGCGCCAGCGCATCGGCCCAGATAGCAGCCGTGGGAGCCGTGCTGGCATCGGGCAGCACGGCCAGGGCCGCGCCGGGCGTGCCGGTATCGGCCGGCGAAAAAAGCCAGGCCGAGCCATTGGCCTGCGGCACCTCCTCCACGCGGTAGGTGCTGGGCGTGGGCGCCCCCCGCTTCACCAGAATGGCCGTCAGCTTTGCCGAGTCCAGGGCCAGGGTGCCGCGCCAGAAGTCGCCGTCCAGCGTCAGCGCCAGCACCTGGCCGGGCCGCGCCGGGCGGCTGAGCCGCAGCTGACTATTGCTGAATAGAATGGTGTCGGAGACAAAGCTGAGGGCGCTGGCCCCGTTCACGGTCAGCTCGGCCTCGTAATGGCCGGGGCTGGGGTGGCGAATATCCAGGGCCGCCCGCATTTCGCCCTGCCCGCTGGCGGCGAGGCTGCCTTCGTAGTGCCCCACGGGCGGCACCGTAGCTTCCATTGCTTGCTCGTGCTGGGGCTGGCAGGCGCTCAGCCATAAGCCCACTATCAAGGCGCTTGAAAGGCTGCTTTTCAGTCGGAAAAGATGGCGGCAAAAAAGGCTGCGGGCGGTACTGAGCATGCGGAAAAGTAGGGCCTTTAGCGGCCGGCCATTCCTTTACGCAAAATCAGGTCGGTTTGCAGTTCCTGGCCCAGCTGAAAGCCGTGCTGCCCAATCTCCCGAAAGCCAAACCGCTGATAAAAAGCCCGGGCGCGCTCGTTTTTCTCCCACACGCCCAGCACCACGGCCGTGCAGTGCAGCTGCTCGGCCAGGGCCAGAATGCTGCGCATCAGCGCAGCCCCCAGGCCGGTGCCCTGCCAGTCCTCGCGCACATACAACTGCTTGATTTCGAGTCGGCCGGCTGCTTCCTGGTTAGCGGGCAGGCCCAGCTCCGAGTTGTCAAGCAGCTTGGCGTAGCCCACCGCCTCGCCCTGCATGTGGGCCACCAGGTAGGTAATTTCGGGGTTCTGCAACTCTGCGAGCTGAATTTCGGGGCCAAACGTCTGGGCCACAAACTCAGCCATGTTTTCCGGCGTGTTTTGGCTCTGAAAGGTTTCCAGAAAGGTCTGGCGGCCCAGGTCAGCCAGTTGGGCCGCGGTGGCCGCGTTGGCTTTGGCCAGTGAGATACGCAGGGGAGAAGACATGGCACAAAGGTAGGGCCCGGCGTTGCTACAGCATTTCGCTGCTGTCCGGGTCATGGGGCGAGTTGTTGCCGCGTCGCATCTGCAAGCCCCAACGCATCAGCAGCCCACTGGCCAGCATCCCCAACAGATTGACAGATAAGAGTGTAATTGAAGTGCCAGTCGGGGTGCCGCTGTACCAGCCATATACGCTTACCCCCACGCGCAGCAGCAGTCCCAGCCCCAGCAAAAAGCCGCTGAGCATCAATAAAAACCCCACCAGTCGACTGGTGGCAGGAGGGAGGGGAGGCGTAGGCATGGCGGTGATTGATACGCGCACGGCAAATTTAGGGTTAGGCGCTGCCCGCCGTCTGGTTGCGAATCCGGTTCTTTGGCGTAATTTCGTCGCACCAAATTCCGCGAGAGTAGCTCAGTTGGTAGAGCATCAGCTTCCCAAGCTGAGGGTCGCGAGTTCGAACCTCGTTTCTCGCTCATTCAGAAACAGCCACCCGGTACCGCATCCGGGGGCTGTTTTTTTGTTTCAAGGTATCAGCAGAATTCTGTGTTCGGTTGATAGGGCAGGTGGCGATGGTGGTATTGGAAAAGGAATAGGAACTGCGGCACGGCAAGGCCATCCCCAATCCGTTTGTTACTTTTGGTGCTTGCCCCGTCCCAATGGTTACCCGCCCCGTCTGGTGAAGCTTTTCGTTGTTCTTTGTGGTTTCGTGCTCAGCATGTTGCCGGCCTGTGCATTGGCCGGCCCTGCTACCGCCGACAGCCTGCTGACGGAGCTGAACCAGGCCCTGGCTCATAAAAAAGAGTACGATGGCCAGCGCCTGAACCGCATTGCCGTACTCACGGCCGATTTTGCTTCGGCCGAAGTCAGCGACGACACCCGGTTCGACCTGGGTCTGCGTATTTACGATGAGTATAAGGCCTTTAAGTATGATTCGGCCTTTGTGTACTGCCAGAAGATTACGCGGCTGGCCGAGCGGCTCGGGAAACCGGAAAAAGTAGAGATAGCCAAGCTGAAGCTGGCCTTCGTGCTGCTGTCGTCGGGCCTGTTCAAAGAAACCTTCGAAACGCTGGAGAGCATCCGGCCGGGTTTTTTAAACGTGGTTGATAAGCAGAGCTTTTATTTTTTGAAAGCACGGGCCTACAGCGACCTGGGCGATTTTAACCAGGACCAGACCTATCGGCCTGTCTATTACCAGAAGGCCCTGGCCTACGCCGATACCGCCCTGCTGTTCAGCCGGCCCGGTTCCTACGAGTCGCTGTCGGTGCAGGAGTTTCGGGCCCAGAAAACCAATAACCTGGCCGCCGGCGCGGCGGTGTATGAGCAGATTCGGCGGCTGCCGCGCCTCACGCTGCACCAGCTGGCGGTGAGCGCCAGCACCACGGCCTACGTGTACGAACTGGCCGGCCAGCCCGACAAGGCGTTTGAGCTGCTGCTGGTGGCCGCCATTGCCGACGTGAAAACCGCTACCAAGGAAACCACGGCCATCTTCAAGCTCTCGGACTACTGCTACCGGCAGGGCGATTTGAAAAACGCCTACACTTTCATCAAAGAAGCGCGGGAAGACGCCACCTTCTACAAGGCCCGGCAGCGGCAGATTGAAATCAGCCACGTCTCGTCCATCATCGAAGGCCAGAAAATCAACATCATCGAGAACCAGCGCAAGTCGCTGAAAACCTACGCCATCATCATGACGCTGCTGGCCGGCGTGGTAATTGGCTTCGCCGTCATCAGCTTTCGGCAACTGCGCAAGGTGCGCAAAGCCGACCAGCTCATCTTCGCCGCCAACCAGGAGCTGCGCGAGCGCAACGAGGCCCTGCACGAGCTGAACAGCGACCTCAACGAGGCCAATAGGATTAAGGAAGAGTACATCGGCTTCTATTTCCACAACAATTCCCAGTACATCGACAAGCTGGAAACGCTGAAGAAGCGCGTAGACGCCCTGCTGGCCAGCAAGCAGTACGCCGGCGTGCAGAAGCTGGTGGACAGCGTGAACATCAAAACCGAGCGCAACGAGCTGCTGAAAGGCTTTGATACCGTGTTTCTGCGGCTGTTTCCGAACTTCATTGCGCAGTTCAACGCCCTGTTTCGGGAGGAAGACCGCATCAGCCTGCCCGACGACCAGCTGCTGACCACGGAGCTGCGCATCTTCGCCCTCATCCGGCTGGGCATCGTCGACAGTGAGCAAATCAGCCGCATGCTGGGCTACTCCATCAACACGATTTACACCTACAAGACGCGGGTGAAAAACCGCTCGCTCCTTCCCAACGAGGAGTTCGAGGCGCGCATCCAGGCCATCCAGGCAGTATAGACCGGTTGCAAAAGCCAGCACAAATTGCGACGCGGCACTTCGCGTCGCTCCATCAGGCTCATTGGCGGCTTGGCGATTGGTATAGCAAAAAGGGAAGCGCATAAGGGCCGTTTGCAGCCGCTTTACGGTGAATCATCACCGACCTGAGTGAGCGGGCACTTACCAGCCATGACGCGCTTCGCCGGCTTGGCTTTTCGGTGGGTTTTTAGGGCGTTTTGATGCTTGAATTGGCAATATCAAGTCAATATTTTGACCCCTGTTTTGGCGGGCATTTTATTGTAAATCAGAAGTGTGACTTGGCGATGGGTTAATATTTTTCATACTGCGGTTTGACAAATTCCGGACGGCAGGGAGGGGGGCTAGTTTTGCCTCACTTCCCACCCCAAACGATTGCCGCCAACGACCGAAGACTCACATTCGGCCGGGCTTGGAATGAGGTGGGAATGCGCAGCTGACACGGTAGCCAACAGGCACCGCTGCAGCTCCGACAGGTTGTGCCACTCACTAAAACTCCCACCCATGCTGCACTCGTTACCGCCGCTATTGCCGCCCCATTTTTTCCGGAAATCTCTCCTGGCCTCGGCGCTGGGAGGCCTCGTTATAAGCACCGCTGTGGCGCACCCGGCGGGCCCGGCCGTGCGGCTGGCGGCCCGTGTGGTGGCCGGCGGCACCGTCACGGGCCGCGTGGTGGATGCCAAGGGCGAGGGCATTCCCGGCGTCACGGTTATTGTGGAGGGCACCACGCTGGGCGCCTCCACCGATGCTACCGGCGCTTATTCCATTGCCAACGTGCCGGCCGGCCCGCACACGCTGGTATTTTCCTCCATCGGGTTGAATTCCAGCCGGGTGGCGGTGAATGTGAGCGAGGGGCAAACCGCCACCGTGGCTGCCGCCACGCTCACCGAAAACGCTACCGCCCTGGGCGAAGCCGTGATTGTGGGCTACGGCACCACCCGCCGCCAGGACCTGACCGGCTCCGTAACTACCGTGACCACCAAGGACTTCGTGAAGGGCCAGGTGACGTCGCCCGAGCAACTGGTGCAGGGCAAGGTGGCCGGCGTGCAAATCACGACCGGCGGCGGCGCTCCCGGCGAGGTGAGCACTATCCGGGTGCGCGGGGGCTCGTCGCTGAATGCCAGCAACGACCCGCTCATCGTCATCGACGGCGTGCCGGTGGACAATCAGGGCATCAACGGCGCAGGCAACGCGCTGGCGCTGGTGAACCCGCAGGACATCGAGAGCTTTACCGTGCTGAAAGATGCCTCGGCCACGGCCATTTACGGTTCGCGGGCGGCCAACGGCGTTATCCTCATCACCACCAAAAAAGGGGTGGCCGGGGACAAGATGCACGTGAATATCAGCTCGCAGGTGTCGCGGGCCACGAACTACGGCAAGGTGGACGTGCTGAGCGCCGACGCCTACCGCACCCTGATGAACAACGCTATTGCGCAGGGTATTATCCCGGCCACCAACGCCACGTACCTGGGCACGGCCAACACCGACTGGCAGGACGCCATCTACAAAACGGCCTGGACCACCGACAACAGCGTGAGCCTGACCGGCAGCGCCAAGAACATGCCCTACCGGGTGTCGCTGGGCTACCTCAACCAGGACGGCACGCTGCGCACCGGCAACCTGAAGCGTAATTCGGCGGCTATCGGCCTCACGCCGAAGCTGTTTGATAACCACCTGCGCATCGACATCAACGCCAAGGGAACCTGGGCCGACTACCGCTTTGCCGACCAGGGCGCCATTGGCGCGGCGGTGCGCTACAACCCCACGCAACCCATTTACAACTACGGCCCTACGGGCTTCAACGGCTACCAGGAGTGGCGCGACGGTGCCATTCCGAACCCGCTGACCGACCGCAACCCGGTGGCGCTGCTCAACGACAAGCGCGACCGGAGCACGGTGCTGCGCAGCATCGGCAACGTGCAGTTCGACTACTCGCTGCACTTCCTGCCCGACCTGCACGCCAACCTGAACCTGGGCTACGACATCTCGCGCAGCGCCGGCACGGTGTTCATCGCGGCCAATTCGCCGATTGCCTACTCCACGCAGGGCCAGAACAACTCGTACCGCCAGGAGAAGAACAACAAGCTGCTGGAAGCCTACCTGAACTACAGCAAACAGCTTGGTGACCATCACCTTGAGGCGCTGGCTGGTTACTCATACCAGGACTTTTATACCTACTCGCCGTTCCGCTTTGCCTACAAGGCCGATGGCTCGCGGGTGAACCCGCTGACGCCGGCCGAAAACCCCTTCAAGACGCAGTACACGCTGCTGTCGTACTACGGCCGGGTCAATTATAATTACAAGGACCGGTACCTGTTTACGGGCACGCTGCGGGCCGATGGCTCGTCGCGCTTCAGCCCCGAAAACCGCTGGGGCTACTTCCCGGCCGCTTCGGTGGCCTGGCGCATCAACCAGGAAAGCTTCCTGAAAGAGTCGCGCACCTTGTCGGACCTGAAGCTGCGCCTGAGCTACGGCAGCACCGGCCAGCAGGACGTGTACGGCGTGGCCGGCGACTACCCGTACCTGGCCAAATACAGCATCGCCTCGCCGGTGAACAGCCAGATTTTTGGCTCTGACACCATCCGGACGTACCGCCCGGCTGCCTACGACCGCAACCTGAAATGGGAGCAAACCGCCACCTATGACGCGGGCCTGGATTTCGGCTTCTTCAGCAACCGCCTGACGGGTACCGTGGACGTGTACCTGCGCAAAACCAAGGACTTGCTGGCCGTGATTCCGGTGCCGGCGGGCAGCAACCTCTCCAACACGCTGCTCACCAACATCGGCAACCTGGAAAACCGGGGCCTGGAGCTGGCGCTGAACTACAACGTGATTCAGGGCGCGAAGCTGAACTGGTCGGTGAATGCCAACGCCACCTTCAACCGGGGCAAGATTACCAAGCTCACGCAGGTGGAAGACCCGACGTACCTGGGCACGCCGACCGGCAACATCGGCAATTTCCAGTTTGTGCAGGTGAACGCCGTGGGCTACGCGCCCAACACCTTCTTCCTGTACCAGCAGAAGTACGAGAACGGCAAGCCCTTGCAAGGCCCCACGTCGAGCCCCAGCCCGGTGCAGTACGTGGACCAGAACGGCGACGGCCTCATCAACGAGCGCGACAAGGTGTATGGCAAGAACCCCGCGCCGAAAGCCATTCTGGGCTTCAGCTCGAACCTGAGCTACGGCAAAGCCAGCCTGGCCTTCACGGTGCGCTCCAACATCGGCGGCTACGTGTATAACACGGTGGCCGGCGGCCAGAACAACTACTACTTCCTGAACACCACGCTGGGCTACGCGGGCAACGTGGTGCCGGCCATCTACAACACCGGTTTCCTCACCGGCCAGCCGCTGAGCGACATCAACCTGGAAGACGGCACGTTTGTGCGCCTCCAGAACGTGACCCTGGGCTACGATTTCGGCGCCCTGCTGAAAGCCGGCACCACCCTGCGCCTCACCGTGGCCGGCCAGAACCTGCTGCTGCTCAGCAAATACTCCGGCCTCGACCCGGAGCGCGCCACGGGCATCGACAGCAATTTTTACCCGCTGCCCCGCACCATCACGGCCGGCGTCAACATCGGCTTTTAGGTCAATGGGTGAATGAGTGAATGGCTGAATGCGTGCATGCTGAGCGGGAAACCTGCTCTGTGAACTCGTCAGTCATTCCCCATTCGCCGCCCATTCATTCACCCATTCAGCCATTCACTCATTCTCCCATTGCAAATGAAATCCCACCCCTTCCTGCGTCGCGGCGGCCTCACGCTGGCCCTGGCTGCGGCCCTGCTCACCGGCGGCCTCACGGCCTGCAACAAAGACCTGGACCGCTCGCCGTTTTACGATTTGAACACCGAGTCGGTGTACCGCGACCCGGCCAACTACATCAAGGTGCTGGCCAAGTGCTACGCCGGCTTCAACCTCTCCGGCAACCCCGGCTCGCCCGACGTGTTTGCCGGGCAGGGCAAGGACGAGGGCGAAACCTCCTACATGCGCGCCTACTGGTACCTGCAGGAGCTGGTGACCGACGAGGCCGTGGTGGCCTGGAACAGCGGCCCGCTGCAGGAGCTGAACACCGCCACCTGGACGTCGAGCAACGACCTCATCAACAACAGCTACACCCGTATTTTCTACGAAGTGTCGCTGTGCAACGAGTTCATCCGCGAAACCAGCGACGACAAGCTCAGCACGCGCGGCATTTCGGGCACCGATGCCGACAAGGCCCGCCTCTACCGCGCCGAGGCCCGCTTCCTGCGCGCTCTGGCTTACTACCACGCCATCGATTTGTATGGCAACGTACCCTTCGTGACCGAGGCCAACGCGCCCAGCAAGGACCTGCCCGCGCAAACCACCCGCGCCGCGCTGTTTGCCTACGTCGAGTCGGAGCTGAAAGCCATCGAGCCCACGCTGCTGGCCGCCCACACGGCCCCCTACGGCCGTGCCGACCAGGGCGCCGCCTGGGCCCTGCTGGCCAAGCTCTACCTCAATGCCGAAGTGTACACCGGCACGGCCCGCTACACCGACTGCCTCACGTATTGCAACAAGATTACCGGCACGCCCAGCTACGCGCTGGCCCCGGAATACCGCCTGCTGTTTCTGGCCGATAACAACAAAACGGCCGCTTCGGAAATCATTTTCCCCATCGAGAGCGACGGGGTGGTGAGCCAGGTGTACGGCGGCACCACCTACCTGATACACGCCGCCGTGGGCGGCAACATGCTGGCCAGCGGCTTCGGGGTGAACAGCGGCTGGGCCGGCAACCGCACCCGCCGCAACCTGCCGCTGCTGTTTCCCACGCCCGCTAGCGGCTTCGATACCCGCGCCATGTTCTTTACCAATGGCCAGAGCCTGGAAATCAACGACCTGACCATTTTCACCGAAGGCTACGGCGTGACCAAGTGGCGCAACCGCACCTCCACCGGCGGCAACGGCAACGACCCCCAGCTCATCTTCGTCGATACCGACTTCCCGCTCTTCCGCCTCGGCGACGTGTACCTGATGTACGCCGAAGCCGTGCTGCGCGGCGGCACCGGCGGCAGCCAGGCCCAGGCCCTCACCTACGTGAACCGTCTGCGCGACCGCGCCTACGGCAACACCGGCGGCAGCACCGACGGCCGCATCAGCGCCGCCGACCTCACCACCAGCTTTATCCTCGACGAGCGCGGCCGGGAGATGTACTGGGAAGGCACCCGCCGCACCGACCTGGTGCGCTACGGCAAGTTCACCGCCGGCTACAACTGGCCCTTCAAGGGCTACACCGGCGCGGCCGATACCAAGCTCGGCCACGACATCCAGGCCACCCGCAACCTGTACCCGCTGCCTTCCACCGACCTCGTGGCCAACCCCACGCTGAAGCAGAACCCCGGCTACTAGGCGGCGGCCCGCAACACATACGGTTTGGGACTTAGTGCCTGGTGCTCAAGGTGGGAAACCAGGCGTGCGCCTGGGATTGGCACTGGTAATGCCAGGTTTTGAGCAAAGCCAGGCACTAAGTCCGAAACCCAAACCGCTCGCAACGCACCGCATGGTGGTAGGGGCGGGGCTTGCCCCCGCCCGGCGTTGCTGAAATCAGTGAAACGGTCCGAACAGCCACGCAGGCACAGGTCCTGCCCCTGCGCAGACCGTCCAACCTCCCTCCGGATTTTCAATTCCCACTCACGCTTTTCAGCCTCTTACCCATGAAAAAAACACTTACCCTAGCCCTGATAACCACCCTGGCCGGCGGCGCGCTCAGCGCCCGGGCCCAGATTACGCTCGATGGCGTTGTGAATGCCAGTGAAATCGGCGCCACGGGCGGCAGGTATGCCTCGCTGGGGGCTTTCACCACGCCGCACGTGGGCAATGCGGGCTTCGGCAACGCCGGCCTGCTGCGCATGTACGGAGCCAACAGCGCCACCAAGCTCTACATCGCGCTGGCCGGCACCATCGAACAGGGCGGCAACAACTTTCAGCTGTACATGGACCTGCCGAACCGTACCGGCGTGCCGGTGGGCACGGGCCTGCCCGCCATTGCGGGCGCCAGCACCGTTTTTGGCACGTTTGCGGGCGGCGGCATCGGCGGCACCAAGCTGGAGCTGGAGGCCGACGCAGCTATTGCCACCACCGGCAACATGGACGTGCAGGCGGCCATCTATACCGCCACGACGGGCGTGGCCAAGTCGCTGGGCGACGGCCTGAGCGCCACGGCCACCAACAACGGCCAGCCCAGCACCATTCCGCCGGCCTCCACCACCGGCGTGTATAGCCTGTTTGCGGGCACCCGCGTGGCCTACCTGGCCCCCACCACGCCCACCACCGACATCACCAGCAACCCCGGCAGCGCCAACGGCGGCGGGGCGGGCTCCTACGCGCTGGAGTACGAGTTCAACCGTGCCTCGCTGGGCCTGCCCTCGGGCGCGTCCATCGTGCGGGTGATGGCTGCTTACGTGAGCGGCGACGCCTACTGGTCGTCGGACGTGATTCCGGAGATTCCCGGCAACGGCAACAACAACCTCGGCTTCAGCCCCGATTTTACGACGCTCGGCGGTACGCAGGCCGCTGCTTTGAACGTGGTGGTGCTCAGCGCGCGCCAGGCCGACGATGCCGTGGTGGCCATGAGCGTGTTTCCGAACCCGGCGCAGGGCGAATCGACGGTTTCGTACCAGGTGCCGGGCGGCACGCAGGCCGTGGCCGTGCGCCTCACCGATTTGCTGGGCCGCACGGTCCGCACCCTGCTGGACGCCAGGCAGAACGCCGGCTTCCACGAGCTGCCCATTTCCAGTGCCAACCTCACGCCCGGCCTCTACCTGGTGAAGGTGCAGGTGGGCGACCGGGTTGCCACCCGCCGCCTGGAAGTTACCCGCTAGTCCGTCATTTCCCGATTACCGGGTCCGGCCAATGGTGCTGGGCCCGGTATTCTTTGCTTATGAAAAAATCCGTTTTTCCCTTCTTCCTGACGCTGCTGGCCGGCCTGGCTTTGGCAGGGGCTGCCGAAGCCCAGGCCCCGGCCAAAGCGGCCAAAGACCCCGCACCCTACGGCAAGCCCTTCGCCGGCGTGCCCGATGGCCGCGACGCGACCATCTACCAGGTCAACATGCGGGGTTTCAGCAAAGAAGGCTCTTTCAGGGCCGTCACGGCCCGGCTCGATTCCATTAAGGCGCTGGGGGCGAATGTGGTGTACCTGATGCCCATTTTTCCCATCGGCAAGCTGCGGGCCGTCGATTCGCCCTTTGCCGTGCAGAACTACACGGCCGTGAACCCGGAGTTCGGCACGCTGAATGACCTGCGCCGGCTGATTGACGCCGCCCACCAGCGCGGCCTGGCCGTGATACTCGACTGGGTGGGCAACCACACCAGCTTCGACCATGCCTGGGTGACCGAGCACCCCGACTGGTACGTGCACGATGCCGCCGGCCACATCGTGAACCCCATTCCCGACTGGAAGGACATTGCCCAGCTTAACTGGAATAAGCCCGAGGTGCACGCGGCCATGACGCAGGCCCTGCGCTACTGGGTGTTCGCGGCCAACATCGACGGCTACCGCTTCGACTACGCCGACGGCCCCAGCCAGGCGTTTTTCACCGAAGCCCTGGCCAACCTGCGCGCCATTCCCGGCCACAAGCTGCTGATGCTGGCCGAGGGCGACAAGAAGAAGTATTACCTGCAAGCCGGCTTCGACCTGTGCTACGACTTCGGCTTCATGAACGTGATGAAGGGCGATATTTTCGCTAAAAACCGGAGCGTCAGGCTGATTGATTCGGTGAACACCGCCAACTACCGCAACGCCCCGGCCAACGCCCGCATGGTGCGCTACACCTCCAACCACGACATCAACGCCTGGGACGGCACGCCGCAGCAGCTGTTCGGCGGCGAGCGGGGCATGATGGCGGCCTTTGTGGTGGCGGCCTACATGAAGGCCGTGCCCATGATTTACAACGGCCAGGAAGTGGGCTACGCCGAGCGGGTGCCCTTCATGGGCCCGCGCCACCCCATCGACTGGACGCCCAACCCGGCCCTGACCCGCGAGTACAAGCAGCTCATCCGCTTCCGCAACGGCAGCGCGGCCGTGCGCAACGGCGCGCTGGCCTCCTACAGCACCGACGACATGTGCGCCTTCACCAAAACCGAAGGCAACGAACAAGTGCTGGTGCTGGCCAACCTGCGCAACGCCGCCGTGAACTACCCCGTGCCCGCCAGTGTAGGCACTACGGGCTGGCGCAATGCCTTCGACGGCAAGCCCGCCGCGCTGACCAATCTGACGCTGCAGCCCTACCAGTACCTAATTTTGAAGAAATAGCTGCCCACCAGCCATTATTGAATAAAGGCTGGGCAAGACGTATAATGATGAGAAAACTATTGCTGGCATTGCTGGTGCTCTCGGCCGGCCCACGCGCCCGGGCGCAAACCGCCGCCCCCCTAACTGCCCACCTCGACAAAGTCAGCCTGACGTTTGCAATGGTGCCCGATGGCCGCCCCACCTACGCCGTGGCCTTCGGCCCGAAAACCGTGGTGCAGCCCTCGCGCCTGGGCCTTAGCTTCGCCGATGGCAAGGGCTTTGAAGGCCCGCTGACGCTGCTGGGCAGCGAAACCAAGGACGTGGACGAAACCTGGCAGCCCGTGTGGGGCGAGGTCAAGGACATCCGCAACCACTACCAGCAGCTCACGGTGCACCTGCGCCAGCCCGCCGCCGACGGCCGCCGGCTCGACGTGGTGTTCCGCGTGTTTGCCGATGGCGTGGGCTTCCGCTACGAGTTTCCGCGCCAGGCCGGGCTGCAGTATTTCACGGTGCAGGACGAGTTCACGGAGTTCCGCCTGCCCGCCAACCACAAGGCCTTCTGGATTCCGGGCGACTACGACTCGAACGAGTACGCCTACACCACCAGCCGCGTGAGCGAGGTGAACACCACGCCCATCCGGGCCATTCAGCTGAAAGCGCCGGCCACCCGCATCCAGACGCCGCTGATGCTGAAATCGGACGACGGGCTGTACGTCAACATCCACGAGGCGGCGCTGGTGAACTACCCGGCCCTGTACCTGAACGTGGACACCAAAACTTTCGCCCTCACCAGCCAGCTGGTGCCCGATGCCACCGGCACCGGCGCCAAGGCCTACCTGCAGGCGCCGGAGCACACGCCCTGGCGCACCATCGTGGTGAGCGACAAGGCCCCCGACGTGCTGGCCAGCAAGCTGATTCTGAACCTGAACGAGCCCAGCAAAATTGCCGACCCCAGCTGGATTAAGCCCCAGAAGTTCGTGGGCGTGTGGTGGGAAATGCAGATAAGCCGCGGCAGTTGGAACTACGCCGACACCTTCAACATCAAGCTGGCCGGCACCGACTGGCGCAAGCTCAAGCCCAACGGCCGCCACATGGCCAACACGGCGCACGTGAAGCAGTACATCGACTTTGCCGCCGCGCACCACATCCCCGGCGTGCTGGTGGAGGGCTGGAACGTGGGCTGGGAAGACTGGGCCAATAACTGGAAGGAAGAAGTGTTCGACTTCGTAACGCCCTACCCCGATTTCGACGTGGACGAGCTGCAGCGCTACGCCGCCGGCAAGGGCGTCAACATCATCATGCACCACGAAACCAGCGGCTCGGCCACCAACTACGAGCGCCGCCAGGACGCCGCCTATCGCTTCATGAACGCCCACGGCTACACCTCCGTGAAAACCGGCTACGTGGGCCGCATCATTCCGCGCGGCGAGCACCACGACGGCCAGTGGATGGTGAACCACTACGTGCGCGCCGCCCAGAAAACGGCCGACTTCCACGTGATGGTGGACATGCACGAGCCCGTGCGGCCCACCGGCCTCTCGCGCACCTACCCCAACTGGCTGGCCTGCGAAGCCGCCCGCGGCAACGAGTTCAACGCCTTCAGCGAGGGCAACCCGCCCGAGCACGAAACCATTCTGCCCTTCACCCGCCTCATGGGCGGGCCCATGGACTACACGCCCGGCATCTTCAAGCTCCAGAATTTTGAGCCGACCGGCAAGCGCCAGGTGCACACCACCCTGGCCAAGCAGCTGGCCCTGTACGTGACCCTGTACTCGCCCCTGCAAATGGCGGCCGACCTGCCCGAGAACTACAACCAGCACCTCGACGCGTTCAAGTTTATCGAAGACGTGCCCGTGGACTGGGACGATACCCGCATTCTGGCCGCCGAGCCCGGCGACTACCTCACCACCGTGCGCAAGGCCAAAGGCAAGGACGAGTGGTACCTTGGCAGCATCACCGACGAGCAGGCCCGCAAACAGCCGCTCACGCTGGACTTTTTAACGCCCGGCCAGCGTTACGAGGCCACCATCTACGCCGACGGCAAAGGGGCCAGCTGGGATAAGAACCCCACGGCCTACCGCATCAGCAGGCAAGTGGTAACCAGCAAATCGGCCCTCACGCTGCAGCTGGCCGCCGGCGGTGGCGCGGCCATCAGCTTCAAGCCCGTTTCCAGGTAGCTCATCGGGCTTCGGCTCATTATTCCAACGCCTCTTTTACCTCTGTTGAATGTCTGTTCGCCATATTTTAGCTAAAAATGGGCTGGTCCTGCTGACCGCCGTCAGCCTGCTGGCCGGTTGCAAGAAGGATTCGCCCGCCGCCCCCGACCCCATCACGCCACCCGTCATTCCGTCGACGGCCACGCCGCCGCAGTACGGCACGCCCTTCGCCGGGGTGCCCAACCGCGAGGATGCCGTGATTTACCAAGTCAACATGCGGGCCTTCAGCCAGGCCGGCAACTTTGCCGGCGTGCAGGCCCGGCTCGACTCCATCAAGGCCGTGGGCACGAACGTGCTGTACCTGATGCCGATTTTCCCGGTGGGCCAGGCCACCGGCTCGCACCCATCCTACAACTCGCCCTATGCCGTGAAGGACTACCGCGGCGTGAATGCCGAGTTCGGCACGCTGGCCGATTTGCGCGCCCTGGTCGATGCCGCCCACGCCCGCAACATGGCCGTGATGCTGGACTGGGTGGCCAACCACACCAGCTGGGACAACCCCTGGATTACGGACCATCCCGACTGGTACCAGAAGGACGCGGCCGGCAACATCAAGGTCGTTTCGAACGGCACCACCACCTACAACGACGTGGCCCAGCTCGATTTCACCAACGCCTACATGCGCGCCGAAATGATTTCGGCCATGAAGTCGTGGGTGTTCACGGCCAACGTGGACGGTTTCCGCTGCGACTACGCCGACTTCCAGCCCGCCGATTTCTGGAAGCAGGCCACCGACACCCTGCACGCCGTGCGTACCCACAAGCTGCTGCTGCTGGCCGAAAGCACCCGCGCCAGCAACTTCACCGCGGGCTTCGACTACAACTTCGGCTTCAACTTCTACGGCGGCATCTACCAGGTGTATAAAAACAACCAGTCGGCTACTGCCTTCGATGCGCTCAACACCAGCGAGTTTGCGGGTGCTACTGGCACGCAGAGCGTGGTGCGCTACATCACCAACCACGACGTGAACGGCTCCGACGGCACGCCCGTCACGCTGTTTGGGGGGCAGGCGGGGGCCTTGTCGGCCTTTGTGGTAGCGGCATTCTACAAGGGCATTCCCTTCATCTACAACGGCCAGGAAGCCGGTATGTCCACGGCCATTCCCTTTCCCTTCACCAGCGTGAAAGTGAACTGGAACGCCAACCGGGCCACCACCTTGGCCTACAAGCGGCTGATGGCCGCCCGCGCCGCCAGCCCCGCCCTGCGCTCGGGCACGCCCACGGCCTACAGCACGCCCGAAGTGTGCGCCTTCACCAAAACCGCCGGCTCCGACCAGGCCTTCGTGCTGGCCAACGCGCGCAATTCGGCCCAGACCTTTGCCGTGCCCGCCGCCTTGCAAGGCAGCTGGACCAATGCCGTGGCCGGCGGGGCCGTCACGGTGGGCGCTTCGGTTGCGCTGCCCGCCTACGGCTACCTGATACTGAGAAAATAGCCCTGCGCTTCTGCGCACGCCTTTGGCTGGCCTCATTCCTCAAAGCACTAGCGGCGGAGGCGTGAGGCCAGCTTGGTGTTTCCGGCGTCCGGCGTTGGCGGCGGCCGGCCGCTCACGGCCCGTTCTTATCGTTGCGCCTCGGGGGGGCGGCGCTTATATTGCCGGTGCTGCCAGGCCACGCGGGCCGTGGCGGCATCAACAAAAAAGGCATTCCGCAGGCAACGCTTTGCCGGGTTGCGCCGAGTGGAGCAAAGCAGCGCTTTGCCGCCGCTGCGGCTTGCCCACCCATTGCTTTCTTTCTTCTCGTTCGCATGAAATACGCGTTACTTTTCCTTCTGGGCCTGGGAATTGCCGGGCCCTCCCACGCGCAGACCACGCCCGCCCCGGCCCCCGCTGCCGCCGCTCCCGAGCCCACGGCCGCCATGCTGCAGCGCTACACCACTGCCGGCGGGCAGGCCACCTTCTTCTCTTCGGCCCCGCTCGAAGACATTGAGGCCCTGAACTCCCGAGTGGCCGCCATCTTCGACCTGAACAGCGGCCAGCTGGCGTTTTCTATGCTCATGAAGGACTTCCAGTTCAAGAACTCGCTCATGCAGGAGCACTTCAACGAGAACTACGCCGAGAGCGACAAGTACCCCCGCGCCCGCTTCACCGGCACGCTTGTGACCATGCCCACCGAGGCCCAGCTGCGCAGCGGCCCCCAGCCGGTGTACGTGCAGGGCCAGCTCACCATCCACAACGTGAAGCGCAAGGTGCGCGTGCCCGGCACCCTGCAGCTGCGCGGCACCGACCTGGTGGTGACCTCCAAGTTCAACGTGGCCCCGGCCGACTACAAGATTAAAATCCCCGCCATCGTGCGCAACAACATCGCCAAGAGCATCGACGTGAGCGTGATAGCCACCTGCCAGCCCGGCCCCGCCGGCACGGCCAGCATCGCCAGGTAGCACCGCGGTAATGCTGTAGAGACGCGACACTTCGCGTCTCGGCGTTGAACGATGATTGTCGGATGTTGCAAGCGATGAGACGCGAAGTGTCGCGTCTCTACATCCCAACGCAAAAGCCCGCCCTGCGCTAGCAGCGGCGGGCTTTTTCATGCGCCAAACACGAAACCAGTGCCGCCCGCCGTTGCGGGAGCTATGACGAGAATTCGACGCTTCCTGCAGTGGCTGGGGCCGCTGATGCCGTACTGCAACATGGTGCTGGCCGGGGCGGCATACTGGGCCAATGAGTACTGGTTCCAGGGCTTCTGTCAGCCAGTGGAATGGGCGGCGTGGGTGCTGGTGGTTAGTACCGCCGCTTTCTTGCTGTGGCCTTTTGCGAAGCGCGTGCCGGTGCTAAACTATGTGCTTCTCTTTCTGATGGGCGTGCATTTCACGGTTTGCGTGTACTGTGCGTTGTTCATCGGCCTGGGGCAAATGATGCAGGCGGTGGTGCTCTTCTTTCTGATTTTACCGCTGCTGCTTTGGGTGCCGGTATTATTTGCGGCGCAGGTGCTGGATAGGGCTGCTTCCAGCGCTTTGCCGGGCAGCAGCGTAGTTTTTATGGCCGGGGTTTTGGCGCTGGTGCCCGTACAGCTCTGGGCCGAACGCCAGTACCGGGAAATAGAGGCCGCCGTAGCAAGCCTACCGACAAGCCAGCGGCATCAAGCAGCGGCACTGATTAGGGTGGTGCCCCGCAACTACGTGGCAGAGCGGTTGGCCGGGGCGCTGTTCAAATACCACAACTACCCAGAATTTATATTCGATGGTTGGCGGCCGCCCTTACACGACCCACTGGTAAACGTCAGCCTTTGGAGCCGCAGCGGCATGAACTATTCCAAAGCGGGAGCGAGGGAAGCCAATCCGCTATTGGTGGGCTTGATAGACAGCCAAGCAGTCTTCTACCACCAGCTTTTTCCACAGTTGCCCGTCAAGGCCGACTGCACCTGCAACCACACCGACGACGGCGAATCGTACCGGAAGTGGATACCCAACCGGGGCCGCCGGATGCCGCTATAGGGTGAGTGAATATCTGAATATGGCGGATGCAAAACGAGGCGTTTTCAAAAAATGGCCTCAGCGTCCCCGTGCAGGTCCTTTGTGGAAAACTTCTGGAACTTTTGCTTGTCCTTCGAAAACACAACGGGTAATTTCAAGGATTGAATATCCCCGGAGGTCCACACTCCGGCGCTCTCAATTCTACCCTTCTTACTACTGCCTGAACGACTTGCGGCTGGGGCCTGCCTCTGCCGCGGGTTTTTTGTATACAAAAAAATCCACACCAAAACACCACTGGTATGCTCGTAATTAAACGCGACGGACGCCGCGAATCCGTGAAGTTTGACAAAGTCACGGCCCGGATTGAAAAGCTCTGCTACGGCTTGAATCAGGACTACATCTCGCCCATCGAGGTGGCCAAGAAGGTGATTGACGGCATCTACGATGGCGTGAGCACCATTGAGCTCGACAACCTGGCCGCCGAGACGGCCGCCTCGCTCACCACCCGCCACCCCGACTACGCCATTCTGGCGGCCCGCATTGCGGTGAGCAACCTGCACAAGGTGACGTCTAAGTCCTTCAGCAGCACCATGAAGCGGCTATACACTTACGAGGACCCCAAGAATGGCGACAATGCTTCGCTCATCGCCACCGACGTGTGGGAGGTGATTCATAAGAATGCCCACACCTTGGATTCGGCCATTATCTATGACCGGGACTACAACTACGACTTCTTCGGCTTTAAGACGCTGGAACGCTCGTACCTGCTGCGGCTGGAGGGCAAAGTGGTGGAGCGGCCCCAGCACATGCTGATGCGCGTGGCGGTGGGCATCCACAAGGATGACATTGACTCGGTTATCAAGACCTACAATTTGCTGAGCGAGCGGTGGTTTACGCACGCTACGCCCACGCTGTTCAACGCGGGCACGCCGAAGCCGCAGATGTCGAGCTGCTTCCTGCTGACGATGAAGGACGACTCCATCGATGGCATTTACGACACGCTGAAGAACTGCGCGCTGATTTCGCAGAGCGCCGGCGGCATTGGCCTTTCGGTGAGCAACGTGCGGGCCACGGGCTCCTACATCAAGGGCACGAATGGCAACTCGAACGGGCTGGTGCCCATGCTGAAGGTGTTCAACGACACGGCCCGCTACGTGGACCAGGGCGGCGGGAAGCGCAAGGGCGCCTTCGCCATTTACCTGGAGCCCTGGCACGCCGACATTTTCGAGTTCCTGGACCTGAAGAAGAACCACGGCAAGGAGGAAATGCGCGCCCGCGACCTGTTTTACGCCCTCTGGACGCCCGACTTGTTCATGAAGCGCGTGGAGGAAAACGGCGACTGGACGCTGATGTGCCCCCACGAGTGCCCGGGCATGGACACGGCCTGGGGCCCCGAGTTCGAGAAGCTGTACATGAAGTACGAGCGCGAGGGCCGCGGCCGCCGCACCATCAAGGCGCAGGAGCTGTGGTTTGCCATCCTGGAAAGCCAGACGGAGACGGGCACGCCCTACATGCTGTTTAAGGACGCGGCCAACGGCAAATCGAACCAGCAGAACCTGGGCACGATTAAGAGCTCGAACCTCTGCACCGAGATTATTGAGTACACCGACGCCGACGAGATTGCCGTGTGCAACCTGGCTTCGCTGGCGCTGCCCCGCTACCTGGTGACGGACGCCCAGGGCAACACCACCTTCGACCACCAGAAGCTGTACGAGGTGACCTACCAGGCCACCCTGAACCTGAACAAGGTGATTGACGTGAACTACTACCCGGTGCCCGAAACGCAGAAGTCGAACTTCCGCCACCGGCCCATCGGGCTGGGCGTGCAGGGCCTGGCCGATACGTTTATTGCCCTGCGCATGCCCTTCGAGAGCGACGAAGCCTCGGGCCTGAACAAGGACATCTTCGAAACCATCTACTTCGCGGCCATGACGGCCTCGAAGGACCTCGCCATCAAGGACGGGCACTACGAAACCTTCCCCGGCTCGCCCCTGAGCCAGGGCAAGTTCCAGTTCGACCTCTGGGGCGTGACGCCCGACTCGGGCCGCTGGGACTGGGAAAGCCTGCGCGCCGAGGTGGTGAAGCACGGGGCCCGCAACTCGCTGCTGGTGGCGCCCATGCCCACAGCCAGTACCGCCCAGATTCTGGGCAACAACGAGTCGTTTGAGCCCTACACGAGCAACATTTACGTGCGGCGCGTGCTCAGCGGCGAGTTTATGGTGGTGAACAAGCACCTGCTGAAGGACCTGGTGGCCCTGGGCCTGTGGAACGACGCGATGAAGCAGGAAATCATCGCGGCCAACGGCTCGGTGCAGGGCATTGCCCGCATTCCGCAGCACATCAAGGACCTGTACAAGACGGTGTGGGAGATTTCGCAGCGCCGCATCATCGACCAGGCCGCCGACCGCGGGGCCTACATCTGCCAGAGCCAGAGCCTGAACCTGCACGTGCAAAACGTGAACTTCGGCAAGCTCACCAGCATGCACTTCCACGCCTGGAAGCGCGGCCTGAAAACCGGCATGTACTACCTGCGCACCAAAGCCGCCGCCGACGCCATCAAGTTCACGGTGGAAAAGCAAGCCGCCGAAACCCTGGAGCCCCTGGCCCTGGTGGAGCAAAACCAGTCCGACATGGCCTGCTCCCTGGATAACCCGGACGCCTGCGAGGCCTGCGGGTCGTAAGGGAGATAAATTTTAAATAATCTAAAAGGGAAGAATTGTTGCGAAATAATTCTTCCCTTTTTTATGTCCTTTTTTGTTTTGCACTAAACTGATTTGTAATGTTTCTGAACCTGGCATTGGCTTGGAAAAGACTCCGAGCAGAGATTAAAGACAGGGGATTTGTTGTGCCTCCATTTGAGGTTACTCTTATCGAAAATAAGCTGCAGGATTGGCTAGCTACGATTGAATCAAAGCTGGTTCAGAACATTTACAATCCAACTACTCCTGAGATATGTGATGTACCCAAAGGGAAGCATCTTGTACGCCCTGGTACGCTGCTGTCAACGGAAGACTTGTTGGTGTACTATGCAATAATGGGCGAAATGTTTAATGCAATTCATGATAGAGTTGATTGGGCACGGTATAAAGTAGATTGCTCCAACATCATGAATAGTGCAGAAGGGGATTGGATACTGCATTACTATCGAGGCTGGTCAAACTTTCGCACTAAAAGCTTATCCTTAATAAAAGAGTATAAGTATGTAGTCGTAACGGATATCTCTGGTTTCTTTGAAAATATCGACCATGCAGTTTTATTGTCGGATGTTAGAAGTACAGGTGTTAAGGAAGAGCATATAAGATTCTTAAGGACTTGTCTTGATACATGGGCGATGATACCAGGCAAAGGTTTGCCGCAGGGGTGTGTACCATCAGATATCCTAGCGAAGCTCTACTTAGACTCCATCGATAGATTGCTCTATAATGAGGGCTACAAGCATGCTAGATATGTAGACGACATTCGAGTTTTTTGCTCTAGCTATCAGGATGCAAAAAGAGCTGTTGTTTTTCTAGCATCAGCAATGCGTAAGAAAGGACTGATTTTACACTCAGGCAAAACAGAGATACTAGACGCGGAGGAGGCTAAGCATCGGTTTGAACACATAGACAATATAATTGCTGACGTTACCGAGCGGGCTAAGCAAAAAAAGCCGGCCATTGTTAAGCCAGTAGTTCTAATGTCTGACGATTACAATCGTGTGATGGTAGAGGAAGAACTACCTGTAATAGCTAAGCCTAATGTTAAGGCAACCCCTGTTGATATCATCAAAGAGGCTTTTAGCTTACACATTTTAGCAGACCCTACACTATATAACAAGACTATCTACCACTTCTTGCTTAAACGTCTAGGTGAAGCGAAAGATGATTTTGCAGCGGACCACTGCGTGTACATGTTGTCTGAGCACCCGGAAGAAACAGGAAATGTGTTAGCATACCTTGATAGTATAGATTATCCGAGGGCTAATTCTATAGTAGCCTCTTATTTCTGCTCAGAAGAGACGGTCTATTGCTATCAGAATTACCAATTGATATCGTGGTTAAATAATCGAGAGAATTTGATTATGCCTTGGGACGTAATATGTAGGATTAGAGCTATTGCCTTTAATCCTCATTCACCTCGGTATCTGAAATCAGTGGCTAGAAAATTCATTGGTAATCACGGTGACATATCCGATTTTGAAAGACTCGAAGAACTTTGTAAAGCGGCTACTGAATTGGAGCAAGCGGAGCTAATTTGCTGCTTAGTGAAGCACGAAAAGGGACGCAGAAATACAGTATTTAAGCGGTTGGAGAACGTTTCATACCATAATAAATCGGCAATTGCTTACGTCAGTGACACAGAAAACAGGTTAAAAATAAAGGCTAGGAAAAAGTAACCTAAGCTTCCCCAGCCGCTTCCGCCCCGGGAGCGGCTGGTTTGTTTTTGGGGAAGCTTGCGCGGAATGGCGAGAAACTCTAGGCTTCTTCAGCCGCTGGCGCGCTGGGGGCGGCTGGTTTGTTTCTGGGGAAACTCGCGCGGAATGGCGAGAAACTCTAGGCTTCCCCAGCCGCTGCGCGCCGGGGGCGGCTGGGGGATTGTGGGTAGCACAACTGGGTGCAACGGCCATGCAACCCACGGCTGCTTAAACGGTATCATTTCTATATTACTTCCTGCTATTTACCTGTGTCTGGGTGCCACGGGCCGTTTCGCCCGGCTAAAGCTTGTCTCTATGCATCGTCGCTTCCTGTTCGTGATAACTTGTCTCGGCTTTTCGTTGTCCGCCGCTGTGGCCCAACGCCAGCCCGGCCCCGCGTACTTTCTTCGCCACCCGGCCACCGCGCCGCAATTGGGCGCCCTGCGGCCCTTGCCCGCCGTGGTGCCCGCCCCGCCGACGGTGGCACCCTTGCCCGCCGCGGCGGGTGCGCCGGTGCCAACGGTTCCGCGGTACGACTTGGCCAGCTTAATGAACTTTCCGCTTCATGTGCCGCCCCCCAGCGTGCCCGAACCCGTGCGTATGTACGCGCCGTCCGCGGCGCGTGATGAGCCCATGCTGCCAGCAGCCGGGCGCGGCGCGCTGGGCCGGTAGGGGCAAAAGAGTATTCCCTTCGAGTAATCGGCCCGCTCCCATGTATTCGGTAACAGCTTCCGCTGCACGGCTGGGCTTGCCGATTACGGCCGTAAAACCCCTCGGATGATGCGGCCAATAGTTTCACAAGCTGCTTCAGCCGCTGCGCGCCGGGGGCGGCGGGGGTGGGGGCGTGGGGCGTATCTTAGCTGCATGTTTGAAGGCTACGAAATCGACTTTGGCAAGCTCAACCTGAACTGGATGCACAGCGTCCGCATCGAGTTGGAGGAGATTCGCGAGTTGCTGCTGCAAACCGATAAGACTTCGACGTATATTCGAGCAGCCAGCCAATTCGAGCGCGTGGGCTACACGGCCGGCTACCGGAAATTTATTGCCGTACAACTCACGTTAGTAGACCACAAAGTCGTCATCGACGACGTAAACCTACCCGACTATGGAGCCATTCGAAATGCCATCATCCAACAGTTCCTCGAAGAAACCAACTAACCTGTCGATGAACGGGAAAACGCCCGAGGAATGGGAGGCAGGCCGTATCAGTGGTCCCCTTTCCGATAAAGAGCTGTTTGCCTACCTGAAAAAAATCGGCAAGTTGCCACCTAACGCGGAGCTTAGAAAAGCATCTTAACCCGTCAAATCTTGATTCAACAACACCCGCCACGCCTCTGCTTCTTCGGACGCACGCGCACCAGGGCGGGTTTTTTGTTGCCTACGCGGCGTAGTGCAGCGCCGCTTGCAGGTCGGCGGCTTCGAGGTCGGGCATCTCGGCCAGAATCTGCTCGGCCGTGAGGCCGGCGGCGAAGAGTTGAAGCACGTCGGTCACGCGGATGCGCATGCCGCGAATGCAGGGCCGGCCGCCGCACTGGCGCGGGTTGGTAGTGATGCGCTGCTGCAAAGATTCCATGTGGTGAAGATACCGGAGTTTCGCTCAGCCGCTGCGCGCCGGGGGCGGCTGGGTTGTTTTTGGGGAAGCTCACGCGGCATTGCGAGAAACGCTAAGCATCGTTCAGCCGCTGGCGCGCTGGGGGCGGCTGGGGTGGGGCGTGGGGGCGGTGGGGCCGGGCGTATCTTAGCTGCATGGAAACGCCTCGCTCCACCGCCCACCCGCGCATTACCATCGACCCGACCATCTGCCACGGGCAGCCCACGGTGCGCGGCCTGCGCTACCCCGTGCAACACGTGCTCGAATACCTGGCCTCCGGCATGACGGAAGCCGAAATCCTGGCCGACTACCCCGATTTGGAAGCCGAGGACCTGCGCGCCTGCCAGGCCTACGCGGCCGATATGCTGCAAGTGCGGTCCATCTTCCGGCTGGCGTCTTGAGCCCCGCCGAGTCGCTGCGGTTTCTGGTCGATGCGCAGCTGCCGAAGCGGTTGGCCGATTTTCTGGCCTTTCATACCGGCTGCGATTGCCTGCATACCCTCGACCTGCCGGCGGCCAACCAGACACAGGACGGCAGCATCACCCGGCTCTCGATGGCGGAGCAGCGCATCGTCATCACCAAAGACGCCGACTTTGTAAACAGCTTCCTGCTCCACGGCCAGCCCTACAAGCTGCTGCTCGTATCGACGGGCAACATCAGTACGAACGATTTATTGGCGCTTTTCCGGGAGTTCCTGCCGCAGCTTATGAAGCTGTTCGGGCATCACTCGTACCTGGAACTGTCGCGCACGCTGCTGGTAACGCATCGTTAGGCAGAAACACTAAGTATCGTTCAGCCGCCCCCGCCCCGGGAGCGGCTGGTTTGGTTTTGGGGCAGCTTGCGCGGAATGGCGGGAAACGCTAAGCTTCGCCCAGCCGCGGCGGTGCCGGGGGCGGTTGGGGGGCGCTAAAGGCCGTGGGGCCGCCCCGCACGGCAGTCGGGCGCCCGACCGTGCTCCGGGACCGCCCCACAAGGCAGTCGGGCACCCGACTGGGCTACGGGGCCGCCCCGCACGGCAGTCGGGCGCCCGACTGGCCTACGGGGCGGCCCCGGAGTACGGTTGGGCAGTCGTTCGGCTCGCGGGGCGGGCGGCGGGTTGGATATGAATCGGGATAGCAATATATTGGCGGTAGAATCCTTTTCATCTTCAACCCTTTTACCCCATTTTCATGTCGCCTACCACACCCAACGCTTCGGCTGCTACTCCCGCTACCCCAGCCAAGCCCAACAAGAAAGAACGGCTGCCCACCAGCCAGCTGGCCCTGGCCACGCTGGGCACCGCCGCCGCCCAAGCCTGGCTCGCCTCCGAGCTGCCCGCCCTGCTTTTCGTGAGCAAAGCTGCCTTTAGCAGCCAGGCCGCTGCCTACGCCGCCAGCCTGAGCACCGCCGACGGGGCCGGCGACGGCCGCAGCCCGCAGGCCAACCGCCTGAAAACGCTCGACAAGCTCATTGCCAAAAACCTGGGCTTCGTGAAAGGCTACCTGGCCGAAGACCACGACGAGGACGGCGGCGAAGCCTACTACGCCGAGTTCGGCATCGTGCGCGAGGGCAAGAACTTCCGCCTGCCCGCTGCCCGCACCGCCCGCGCCCTGGCCCTGGGCAAGCTGGTGGCCGCCCTCGCGGCGCACAAGTACGACAAGAAGAAATTCGGCCTCGCCTTCTGGCAGCCCATCGCCACCGAATACGCCCAGCTGGCCAAAGAAAGCGGCGAAGCGCGCGGCGCCGCCTCGGCCGCCGTGGGCCAGAAAAATGCCCTCGAAGCGCCCCTGCGCGTGGTGCTGGGTGCCCTGGTGCTCAGCATCAGGGCCAACTACCCCGACGAGGACACCCAGCGCGGCGTGCTGCGGGCCTTCGGCTTCCAGAAAGAAGTGTACTAGGTGCCGGGCCAGGCATCGCATTGGCCAGCCGCCCCCGGCATTGGGGGCGGCTGGTTTGCGTTTGGGGCCGTGGGGGCGGGCGCTATATTTGACGATATGAAAAAAACCATGATGCTGGCGGTGCTCTGTGGGGCGGCGCGCATGGGCTTTGCCCAGGAAGCCAGAACCGAGACGCCGGCCCCGCCCCGCGTCGAAATCCGCAGCGAGAAGGATTGGGAAAAGGTCACCATTACCAGCGTTGAGGAAGAAGCCAGGGGGCTGGTATCGAAAGGGCACGTAGATGCCACGGCCATGCAGATAGGCCCCATGAGCCTGGAAAGCCTGGACGCGCAGGCCACTAAAAAGCTGAAGCGCAAAGCGGCCAGGCTGGGCGCACACCTCATCCTCATCACAGGGAAAATGCAGGGCCTCATCCAGCCCGGCGTGTACGTGAGGCACGGCGAGGCCTACGGCTACCAATAGCCCGGCCCGCCGTGCCTGGCTGCCCGGGGGCGGATGTATCTTGCTGGCTCATCGGCCGCCGCCAATTGCCAGCTTCCTTTCCGCATGGAGCCTTTCGCCCCCCCCGTCACCAGCCCGGCGCAAGCCGAAGTCTGGGAAGCGTATCCCCTCATCAGCCCCAACAAGTTTTTGGTGCTCTGCCTCCTCAGCCTGGGCCTGTACGGCCTGTGGTGGCAATACAAAACGTGGCGCTTTTTCAGGCAATGGCAGCATACCGACACCTGGCCGGTGATGCGGGCCATTTTCAGCTTGTTCACGTTCCACGAGCTGCTCACGACCATCAACCGGTTTTCGCGGTCCACCAACGGCTACACCCCCATTGCCAACACCGGGAACCTGGCCGCCGGCTACGTCATCCTGAACCTGCTGGCCCGGCTGCCGGAGCCCTTCTGGCTGGTGGCGCTGGGGGCCTCGGCGTGTGTGGTGCCCGCGTTCCGGGCGTTTCGGGAGGCCATGCTGCAAGCCCCTGCCTACGGCGGCCGCGAGCAGGAAAACTACAGCGCCCGCCAGCTCATTGCCCTGTCGGCGGGCCTGGTGTGGTGGAGCCTGGTGGTGGTGGGAATGATGCAGCCCGATTAGCCGCGCCATGAGCAAGTACCTGAAAGCCGCCCTGCTGGCGCTGGCCCTGGGCTGCCGGGCCGTCCCGGCCGCGCATTGCCAGGCCCCGCCCGGCCCCCCTGCCGCCGCCCCGGCCCTGAGCGCGGAGGCGCCGGCCAAAGCCGACCAGGAAGCCGATAAGAAAGCCGCCGGGTGGGTGGCCTCGCTCCGGCTGAGCGACCCCCAAAAGGCCGCCGCCGTGCAGCAGGTCATTGCCACGCACCTGAAAGCCATTGGCGCCTACCACCGCGCGCACCCATACACCGAAACGCCGGCCGGCCTCAACCCCGCCACCGGCAAACCGCTGAGCACGATGGACCGGCAGCTCATTGCCGTGTCGGCCATGCCCGGGGCCATTCACGAAAGCCTGATGAGCGGCCTGCGCCGGCAGCTCACGCCCGGGCAGGTAGAGGCCGTGCTCGACCAGTACACCATCGGCAAGGTGGCGTTCACGCTCAACGGCTACAAGTCCATCGTGCCCGACCTGACCCCGACGGAAGAAGCCGTGATATTGGCCAACCTGAAGCAGGCCCGCGAGCAGGCCGTCGATTTCGGGAGCATGAAGGAGATATCGGCCATTTTTGAAATCTACAAAACCAAAAACGAGGACTACCTGAACACCCACGGCCGCAGCTGGCGCGCGCTGTTCAAAGCCTACGTCGAGGCCGTGAACGCCAAAAAAGCCGCCGACAAGGCCGCCGCCCCGGCCCCGCCCGCAGGCGTGAAATAGGGCTGGCGGGCCCGCCCTACGGGGCGGCCGGCTGCTGCGCCAGCCAGCGCACGGCATCGGCGTCGTTGTCGAAGGAGCGGTACACCAGCGGCAGGCCCTGCACGTGGGTGGTGACGTAGGCCGTGGCCAGCCGCACCAGCACATCGGGCGATACCACCACCGCCCCGTGCCGGTAGCCGCCCGTGTGCACGGCCTGCGGCAGCCACTCGTGGGCCACCCAGTGCTGCTCGGCCTGGGTGAAGGGGGCCATGCCCACCTGGTTAATCAGAATCCGGCTCCAGCGGTGGCGCTCCAGCTGGCGTTGCATGTGGCCGAACAGGTCGCGGGTGTCGGCCAGCGAGCGGGCCTGCGCGCTCCAGTTGGTGCGCAGAAACCCGGCTGAGTCGGCCAGCAGCTGGCCGGCATTATTCTTAAACAACAAAAGCGGGGCTGCGAGACTCATGAAGCGGGAAAAGGGCCAGTGGCGGAGGGAGAACCCAGGCGCTGTCCCAGGGTTTTGGAGAAGGGGAAATTCATGGGTTCCCGTTCTCCTGCCGTCATCCGGCGCAAAGGGCCGGATGACAGGGGCGGGGGGCTTCGCCGGGGCAGTCCCGGCGCCCCTATTCCTTCATCACCCGCTGGGTTTTCTGGAAGCCGGTGCCGCTCATCTTCAGCACGTAGATGCCCGGCGCGAGGTGGGCCGTGTAGTTGTTGAGCTGGCTTTCGAGCATGGCGGGCGTGCCGCGCAGCGAGAGCATGGGCGTGCCCTGCGGCAGCGAGAAATCGAGGGTGACAGCCCCCGCGCTGGCCGGCACGCCGCTCAGGCTGAAAGCCAGCGGCCCGGCCGCCGGGCCGGGGTACACAAACAGGCGGTTTTTGGGCTTGTAATAGGCGTTGCGCACGCCCGCGAAGTTCACCCCGATGAGCACCGGGTCGTGGTCGGAGCAGCGGAAGGGCGTGCTGATGTCGGTGGCTTCGCCGGCCTGGTCGTACTCCAGCACGTTGGGCTCGGCCGAGTTGATGTGCCACTTCTGCACGTCCACGAAGCCCACCAGGTTGGGCGTCACCACGGCGTGGTCGAGCGAGCCGGTGAGGCCCTTGTACACGTAGGAGGCGCTGGTGGGCGGCGTGGCCGGCACCAGGCCGGCCGCCCGCAGAATGTCGATGGGGTCTTCCTCGTAGTTGGCGTTGTAGTCGCCGGCGCTCACCACCCGCGTGGCCCCGGCCGGCATCACCGTCTTGTTGATGAACTCGACCAGCGCCAGCGCCTGGGCCTTGCGGCGGGCATTGGAGCCGCCCTGGCCGTCGTTCTGGTCGGCATCGGCCCCGGTGCCGCTGCTTTTGCTCTTGAAGTGGTTCACCACGAAGCCCAGCGTATCGGCCCGCTCCTTGCGCCGGGTGACGAATACCTGCGCCAGCGGCGGCCGCTCGAACACGCCCGGCGTGCCGGCCACCAGCGCCGGCCCCAGCGACTGCACCACCGCCGGCTTGTAGAGAATGGCGCAGTGAATCAGGTCCGTGTTGTTGGGCTGCTTCTCGCCGTCGCCGTCGTTCACGAAAATGTAGGTGCCCGCGCCCATGGCCTTGTTCAGCCCGTCCACCAGGTCCTGAATGGCCGAAGTCGAGCCGTTGCCGTCGTTCTCAATCTCGGTGAGGCCCACAATGTCGGCGTCCATCTGCTGGAGGGCCAGAATAATCTTGGTGCGCTGGCGCTGGAAGTCGGCCGGCGTTTTGGCCCCGCGCGGCGTGGGGAAGCCGCCGCCCGTCCCGTCGCCATTGAAGTAGTTGAGCACGTTGAAGCTGGCCAGCTTCAAATCGAGCGGCCCGAAGCTGGGCGGGGCCAGCGGCCGCGCCACCGTGATGACCGGGGCCTCGGCCCCGGCCAGCGGCTGCAGGCGCCAGCGCCCGTAGCCAAACCCCAGAATGCCGCCCGAGCTGGCCAGCGTGCTGCCCACCCGCACGGTATGGAAGCGGGCATCGAGGTAGGGCGTGGGCGTGGGGTTGGCGGCCGAGCTGCCGTCGTCGAGCACCAGGCTGCGGTTGTCGTTGGCGGCCTGAAAGGCGTTGATGGCGGGCACGTTGGCCACGCCGCTGCTGTGCGTGCCGGTGGCCGGCACGTCGTTGGGGTCGATGAACTGCGTGGGCTGGTAGGTGAGGCCCTCCACCGACACAATCAGCTCGCCGCGCTGCTTCAGGCTGAAATTGTCGGTGACGGTGAGCGGGGCCGTGAAATTCACCCGCATGCCCTCGTAGCGCTCGGCCGTGGCCGCCGAAAACTCGCTGTTGATGATGGTGGTGAAGGCCGGCGCCGCATTGCCCGACGACACCACCGTGATGCTCGGCTCCGTCAGCACCGCCTGGTTGAACGACGGCGCGCCCGCGTCTTCCTTCACCACGCCGCTGATGCGCACCTTGTCGCCCACCTTCACCGTCGGGTTGTCCTGCACCACAAACAGCGCGTCGGACGTTTCGGGGTTGCCGTCGGCCGTGGCTTTGTCGTCCTGCACGTAGAAGCCGGCCGGCTTCAGGCCCGCGTACACGCCCGTCACCACCGCCTCAATGGTGTAGGTGCCCGCCCTGGCCGCTTTGCCCGTGCCCTGAATGGCCCCAATGGGCGTGGCCCCAACGGAATAAGCCGTCAGGAGAGTAGCAGCGGGAAGGAGGAGCTTTTGGTACATGAGCAAGGTAAAAATGAACGGAAGCGGGGCGACAAAGATATCGGGCTGCCCGAAAATGCGCGGTGCCGGTTGTCATCAAAAGCAAGGTACATGCTTCTAAAATTGCGCGTGCCAACGTCTGCCCGGCGGCGCTGCCGTATAATGGCGCTATGATTCCGCTTATCACCCAAACCGCCCGCCTCACCATTCTGTCGGCCAGCCGGGCCCTGCTCACCGCCGAGCTGCACAAACCCCATTATTTTCCGGTATTGCTGGGAGCCGCCCTGCCGGCCACCTGGCCGCCCAGCACCTACGAGCGCGCCATTCAGGAAAACGCGCTGGCGCAGCTCTCGGCCGGTGGGCGCGACGCCGCCGGCTGGTACGGCTGGTACGCCCTGCGCAAAGCCGACGATGCCGCCCCGCGCACCCTCGTGGGCATGGGCGGCTTCCTGGGCCCGCCCGATGCCACGGGAACGGCCGAAATCGACTTCGCCATTGCGCCCGACTGGCGCGGCCAGGGCCTCGGCACCGAGCTGGTGGGCGGCCTGGTGCAGCAGGCCGAGGCCACGGGCCTGGTGCACCAGCTGGTGGCGCACGTGCCGCTCGATGAGCCGGCCGCGCAGCAGGTGCTGCTGCGCAACGGCTTCGCGCCGGCCGAAGCGCTTGGGACGGCAGACCGCCTGCGTTTCGCGCGTGCCGTGGTGCCGGCCCCTCAGGCGGCGTAGCTGGCACGGAAGCTGCCAATGCACGGTATCTTCACCGCGTTCAACGACGCTTTCTCCTTTTCCAACCAATGAAAAATTCCCTGCTGAAAACCGGCCTGCTGGTGCTGGGCGTGGCCGCGCTCGGCTTTTCGGCCCGCGCCCAAGCCGTGCCCACGCCCGAAACCTGGACCAAGAAAAAAGCTGAAAAGTGGTTTAAGAGCCGCGTGTGGGCCAATGGCCTGAAGCTGAACGTGCAGGAATCCATCGACAAGGTGGAGTTTGCCCGGCAGTACAATGCCAACAAGGCCGTGTGGGACAAGGCCTTTGCCTACTTCCGCGACACCAACCTCGACCAGCTCACGCCCGGCAAGTACCCCGTGGACGGCGACAACGTGACGGCGTCGGTGACCGATAACCCCACCAAGGACTACGACAAAACCAACTGGGAGTCGCACCGCAAGTTCATCGACATGCAGTACGTGGTGCAGGGCGCCGAGAAAATCGGGGTGGTACCGCTTGACAAAGCCACCGTGACCAAGCCCTACGACGAAGCCCGTGACAACGCCAACTACAGCGCCGAGGGCAAGCTCTACGAAGCCAAGCCGGGCACCATCTACATCTTTTTCCCGAACGACGTGCACCGGCCCAACATCAAAGCCGACGGCTTCGATAAGGACAAGAAGCTGGTGCTGAAGGTGCGGGTGGCCTCGTAGGCAGCTAATTGGCCGCCGATGCCGTAGAAGGCGCACAAAAGCCCTTTCACTTCATCCGCAGAGCTATGCACCGTTTCCTGTTTCTCGCGTTTTTATTTCTCTCGGCCGGGCTGGCGCGGCCTGCGCTGGCCCAGACCGACGGCCTGCCGCCCCGGCCCAACCCCTTTAAGTTCGTGAACGACGAGGCCGGGCTGATGCAGCCGGCCGACGCCAAAAAGCTGGACAACGGCCTGCGCCGCTACGCCGACAACACCGGCACTCAGGTGGTCGTCGTGACCGTGCCCAGCCTGGGCGGCCGCACCGTGGCCGACTACGGCCGGGCCCTGGGCAATGCCTGGGGCGTGGGCCAGCGCGACAAAAACAACGGCATCGTGGTGCTGGTAAGCCAGCGGGAGCGGCAGGTGACCATCCAGCCCGGCAGTGGGTTGGAGAGCGTCATCACGCCGGCCGTAACGAGCCGCGTCATCAATGAAATGACCCCCGGTTTCAAGCAGGGCAACTACTTTGCGGGCCTCCGCGCCGGCCTCAACACGCTGATGGTGACGGCTAACCCGAGCTCCAACCCGGCCAAAAACCAGCCGGCCACGGCCGCCGCTGGGGCTGCCCCAGCGGCGGCCAGCTCCTCCGAAACGCCCAACTCCAACCTCTCGTCAGAAACGCAGTACCCCACCAACGACCCCGTCGCTACGCCCCCTGCCGAGCCCGCGCCGTCGGGCCCCGGCATGGGCACGCTGCTCATTGGCGCACTGGTGATTGGCGGAATTTTGTGGTTCGTCGTCCGCCTGTTCCGCAACCGCAGCGCGGCGGGTAGTGCTCAGAGCGGTACGCCCAACTTCTTGCCCAACCGGCCCAACGGCCCGGCTGGCGGCTACGGGCAGGCCCCTGGCAGCTACGGTCCCGGCTACGGCCAGGCGCCGCAGAGCAGCGGCCCCGGCATTGGCGGAATGCTGGCCACGGGCGCGGCGGCGGCGGCCGGTGCCTACCTCGGCAACCGCATGGCCTCGGGCCACGATACCTCGGGCAATAATCTGTCGAACTACGACAACAACAACAACAACAATTTCAACACCGGTGCGGCCGGGGCGGCCGGCACGGGCGCAGCCAGCGACTATTTCTCGTCCCGCGACGGCGGCACGGCTGATAATGCCTCGCCCGACTACTTCTCCGACGACAACACGGCAGCGGATAACTCGTCCGACTACTTCTCCTCGAACGACAACTCTTCCTACGACGACACGTCGTCTGACGACACCGGCGGCGGCGGCTTCGACAGCGGCAACGACAACAGCGGCTCCTGGTAGGGCGGCCGCCGGCCGGAAAACGCTTCCCGCAAACGGGCCCCGATGCTGAGCGCGTCGGGGCCCGTTTGCGTTTCGGGCGGCGGTAAATAATGTAAGTTGCGGCCCGAAACCAGCGGCAGCGGCAGGCCCGGATGGCTTGGGCTGCTGCGCCGGTTTGCCCTACTTCCAACTTCTTCTAATGTCCGCCACCCCTTCTCCCCAGCTTGCGCCCGTGCTGGAAACCAGCCGCCTGCGGCTGCGCAGCTTTCGCGCCGAGGACTTCGATGCCTGGTTTGCCATGAGCCGGCTCGTGGATTACCACCGCTACTTCACCCCCGAGCCCATGCCGGCCGAGGAGGTATGGAAGCTGCTGCTGCGCAGCGCCGGCCATTGGGTGGTGATGGGCTACGGCTTCTGGGCGGTGGAGGAAAAAGCCAGCGGCCGCTTCGTGGGCGGCATCGGCTTCCTGAACCTGAAGCGCGCCATTGACCCGCCGCTGGGCGAGGCGCCCGAAATCGGCTGGGTGCTCGACCCCACCATCCACGGCCTGGGCTACGCCACCGAAGGCGTGACGGCGGCGCTGGAATGGGGCATGCAGCACTTCGGCCCGGTACGCACGGTGTGCATCATTCATCCCGAAAACGAGCCTTCGCTGCGCGTAGCCGCCAAATTCGGCTACCGCGAGTACGCCCGCTCCACCTACCACGGCGCGCCTATTGTGCTGCTGGAGCGGCCGGGGCCGGGGCTGTAGCAACGCATTTTCCACCACAACCAACCCCTTGTTTACCATGGCCCCGCGTCCTTACATCCTTGCCGAAACTACCTGGAAAACCGTGCAGGAAGCCAACTACGAAGTGGTGGTGCTGCCCTGGGGTGCCACCGAGGCCCACAACTACCACTTGCCCTACGCCACCGACAACATTCAGTCGGACTACGTGGCGGCCGAGGCGGCCCGCAAAGCCTGGGCGCAGGGCGCGAAGGTGGTGGTGCTGCCCTGCATCCCGTTTGGGGTGAACACCGGCCAGCTCGACATCACGCTGGACATGAACCTGAACCCCAGCACGCAGCTGGCCATTCTGGGCGACATTGTGCACGTGCTGGCCCGCCAGGGCATTCCGAAGCTGGTGATTCTGAACGGCCACGGCGGCAACGACTTCCGCCAGATGCTGCGCGAGCTGCAGGCCGATTTTCCGAACGTGTTTCTGAGCACGCTCAACTGGTTTAAGGCCGCCGACCGCAACCAGTATTTCGACGCGCCCGGCGACCACGCCGACGAGCTGGAAACCAGCACCATGCTGCACATTGCCCCCGGCCTGGTGAGCCCGCTCTCGGAAGCCGGCGACGGCGCCGCCCGGCAGTTTCGCATTGCGGCCCTGCGCCAGGGCTGGGCCTGGGCCCAGCGCGAGTGGAGCCAGGTGTCGGCCGATACCGGCGTGGGCAACCCCGCCGCCGCCACGGCCGAAAAAGGGGCCGCTTTCCTCGAAGCCGTGACCACGAACATTGCGCAATTCCTGGTGGAGCTGGCCGCCGCCGACCCGCAGGATTTGTACGAATAAGAACCCGAAGGCCCTTCAACAGGTTGATTCAGGGCCGGCGGGTTGTTTCGCCGGCCATTTTCCGACCGCCATCATTGCCTATGCCCGCTCAATTCGACAGCGTTATTTTCGACCTCGACGGCACCCTTTGGGATGCCACTGCTGCCATTACCGAGGCGTTTCAGAATGCCAAAAACAGCGTCGACTACATCGACCATGACGTGACCCTGGCCCAGGTGCAGGCCGTGACCGGCCAGCCCTACACCGTGGTGTACGAGCGACTGTTTCCAAGCCTGCCCGCCGAGAAATTTGATGAATACCGCGCCCTCTGCGCCCGCCACGAGCTGGCCGCCGCCGTGGAGCACGGCGGCGCGCCGTACCCCGGCCTCGAAACCGCGCTGCGCTACCTGCTGAACCAGGGCTACCGCCTGTTCATCGTCAGCAACTGCCAGCGGGGCTACGTGGAGGCATTTTTTGAGCACACCGGCCTGGGGCATTACTTCGAAGGCCACCAGTGCTTCGGTACCAAGCTGCTGCCGAAGTCTGAAAATATTCGCGAGATAGTAGCCGAATTCGGTCTGCAAGCCCCCGTGTACGTGGGCGATACCCTGGGCGACCTCACCGCCAGCCAGGCGGCGGGCGTGCCCTTCATCTTTGCCACCTACGGCTTTGGCCAGCTCAGCGAGGCCGAAGCGCCGGTTCGCATCGACCAGCCCGGCGACCTGGAGCGGCTGCTGTAGCGGCCGGGGCAGTTGCGCGCGTGGCGGCGGGTTCGTAATTTGGAAACATGAATTTCCCGGCCATTCCCCGCATCACCATTCATCCCGCCATTTGCGAAGGGCAGCCCACGGTGCGCGGCCTGCGCTACCCCGTGTGGCAAGTGCTTGAATGGCTGGCTGAGGGCCAGACGGCGGACGAGATTCTGGCGCAGCACCCGGCGCTGGAGCCCGCCGATTTGCGGGCCTGCCTGGCGTTTGCAGCCGGCCGCCTCAAGCCCCTGACGCAGGCCATTGCGCCCCCGGCCCAGCCCGAAAACTCGGAGCAGTGGCTGCTGGGCCGCCAAACCCAGTGGCTGGCCGAGCAGGAGTTTCTGAAGCAGCTGTGGGAGCGGAACCCGGCCGGAGCGTCGGCTTCGTAGCCCCGAAGCGCCTACCCGGCAAGCTCACGCAGGAGCCCTGGCATTGCCGACAGCTGCGTAGCTTTGGCGGGCTCACCAGGGCTGATGGACAGCCGTCGTTTGTTGCGCTCATGTATCAGGAACTCGCCTCCAGCTCTTTTTTGCAGGTCACCTACCGGCCCGATTCGTGCCTGCTCATTGGGCGCTGGCTGGCGTCCATCACCGAGGAGCAACTGCGCGAGGGCTACGAAACCATGCGGATTGCGGCGCTGGAGCACGACTGCACGCACTGGCTGATGGATGCCCGCCGCCGCATCGACCGCAGTCGCAACGGCCCCGAATGGGTGGTCACCACCTTCCTGCCGAAAGTGCAGCGGGAGTTCGGCCGCCGCCTGTGCGTGGCCTTTCTGGTCCTGCCCAACCACCTGCAGGAGCTGGAAGCCGAGGGCGAACAGCCGGTGCGTTCGCCCGACCCTGCCGCCCTTTTCCAGTACGCCCGCTTCATCGACGAAGGGGCCGCCAATGCCTGGCTCGACCATTACCGGCTGGGCGGGCAATAAGCCCAGCCCGCAACATTATCGATGCCCCAAAAAAAGAGCCCCGGCCAAATTGGCCGGGGCTCTTTTTTTGCAGGTTCAGGCGTTCAGCCGGAGGGGCTTACTTCTGGATGGATACGCGCACGACTTTCACGTCCTTGCCGCTCTGCAGGCGCACCACGTACAGGCCGGAGGCAACCTCCGACACGTTCACAGGCACGATGCGCTGCTCGCCGGCCTGCATCGGGCCGCTGAACAGGGCGCTGATGCGCCGGCCGTTCAGGTCGAACAGGTCCACCTGAGTCTGGCCTTCTACAGCTGCGACTACCCGCACACTGAACTGACCATTGCTGGGGTTTGGCGCGGCTTCGAGGGCTGCCTGGCCGGCTTTGGCCGAGGTCGAAGCGCTGCCACGGGCAGCGTTACCGCTAACGTTAACGGTAACGGTTCCGGTGGCGAAGAGCGTGGGGGTGCAGGCCTCGAGGCCGCCGTACTCGACGAAGTAGCCCGAGGT